>CALMLJ010000526.1 GCA_937868025.1 uncultured Acidimicrobiaceae bacterium | reverse complement strand
CGGCCGCACGAAGCCCGTCGACCTGGTGGGCGAGCGTCGCGGCGTTGGTGGTCATTGCCAGGTCGATCGGTCGGCCGTCGACTTCGAGGGCCGCGAGCTTCTCGACCAGAACCGGCAGCTTGGCGCGAAGCGTCGGTTCGCCACCCGTGAGGCGAATGGAATCGATCCCGAACCGCTCCACGAGCAGGCGGGCCACCCGCTCGATCTCCTCGAAGGTCAGCACCTCGGACCGGGGCAGCCACTGCAACCCGTCCTCGGGCATGCAGTAGGTGCAGCGGAAGTTGCACCGATCGGTGACCGAGATACGAAGGTCGCGGTGCACCCGCCCGTACCCGTCGATCAACTGTTCGGCCATACATCGAAGCGTAGAGCCCGCCCGGGCCCTCGACCCACCGGGGGCACAACCTCAGGCGAGTGGTTCGACCAGCAGCACGTCGACGAGGTCGCCGGCAGCCACGCCGTCGCCGTCCTCGATGACCGCCAGCCCATTGGCGTGGGCCATCGCCGCGAGGTGGTGGGAGCCCTGTCCGCCGGCGGATCGGGCAACGTAGCGATCGCCCTCGCCGGCGGACACCACCACACGGGCGAAGTGGGTCTTGCCGTCAGTGCGGCGGGTGAAGTCCTCGCCGGCGAGCACCGTCATCGTCGGTCGATCGACGCTGGTGTGGCCCGCCATGCGTCGCAGCCCCGGACGGGCGAACAGCTCGAAGCTGACCATCGACGAGACCGGGTTGCCCGGGAGGCCGAACACCGGGACCGAGCGCCCGCCGGTGTCGATCGTGCCGAACGCGAACGGCTTGGCCGGCTTGATGGCGATCTGCATCCAGGCCATGTCGCCGACGCGGTCGAGCACGGTCTTCACGAAATCGAAGTCGCCCATGCTCACACCGCCCGACGACAGCACGGCGTCGCATCGAGCAGCGCCGTCGCGCAGCGCCCTCTCGATCGCGCGCTCGTCGTCGGGGATCAGCCCGAGGTCGACCGGCTCGAAGCCCGAACCGGTCACCAAGGCAACCAGGGCGGCGCGGTTGGAGTCGTAGATCTGGCCCGGCCCGAGCTCGGCTGGGGGTTCGACCAGCTCGTCACCCGTCGACATCACACCGACCCTCGGGCGAGGGTGCGCCCGTACGGTGCCACGACCCACGGTTCGGAGCAATGCGATCGCGCCAGGGCTGATGAGGCTTCCGGCCGACAGGACCACCGAGCCCGCCGCGATGTCATCACCGACCGGACGGATGTGGTTTCCGACGGGCACGTCGCTGGCGACGGTCACGGTCTCGTCAGCGGCCGAACCCTCGAACGTGCAGAGCTCGACCATGACGACCGCGTCGGCGCCGGGGGGTACCGGCGCCCCGGTCATGATGCGCACGGCTTGGCCCCGGCCCACCTCGATCGCGCCGCTGTCGCCGGCGGCGACCGTACCGACGAGCCGCAGGACCGCTCCGTGGTGCGTGTCCGCGGCGCGGACCGCGATGCCGTCCATGGCGGTGTTGGCGAACGGCGGGACCGGACGCGACGCCGTGACGTCCTCGGCGAGTACCAGGCCGGCTGCCGAAGCGACCTCCACCTCGACCGGCGATAGGGGCGCCACGCGTTCGAGCACGTGACGAAGGGCGTCGGCGCGACTGATCATCCGGCCACGCTACGCCGCGGCGCTACGCCTCGACGTCAGACGATGCCGTGGCGCTTGATGATCTCGCTGAGCACGTGACGGAACTCCGGCCCGAGATCGTCGCGCTCGAGGGCCAGCTCGACGGTGGCCCGCAGGTATTCGATCTTGTTGCCGATGTCGAAGCGACCCTCTTCGAAGATCTGACCCTTGACCGGTTCGTCCTTGAGCAGCAGACCGATCGCGTCGGTCAGCTGGATCTCGCCGCCGACACCGGGCTGCACCTGTTCGATGGCGTCGAAGATCGCCGGGGTGAACAGGTAACGACCCACGATCGCGAGGTTCGACGGCGCGTCCTCGGCCTTCGGCTTCTCGACGACGTCGACGATGTTGCAGAGCGGGCCCTGACGATCCTCCGGAGCGGCACAGCCGTAGGCGCTGATCGCCGAGGGCTCGACCTCCATCAGCGCCACGGTCGATGCGCCGGTCTCCTCGTAGGTGGCGATCATGTCCTTCAGCAGGTGGGAACGCTGATGCATGATGTCGTCGCCGAGGAGCACCACGAACGGGTTGTTGCCCACGTGCTTCCGCGCGACCGACACCGCGTGGCCGAGGCCCAGCGGCTCACCCTGGCGGACGTAATGGATGTCGGCGAGATCCGCCAGCTCGATCACGTCGGCGAGATCGTCGGTCTTGCCCTTCTCGGCGAGGTGGTACTCGAGCTCGAAGTTGCGATCGAAGTGGTCCTCGAGGCTGCGCTTGTTGCGACCCGTGATGATCAGGATGTCGTCGATGCCGGCAGCGACGGCCTCCTCGACCACGTACTGGATCGACGGACGGTCGACAACGGGCAGCATCTCCTTCGGCTGGGCCTTGGTGGCCGGAAGGAATCGCGTGCCGAGACCGGCGGCGGGGATGACTGCTTTGCGAACGACACGGTTCGTGCTCATGGGGAAACTCCTCGACTGCGACCTTAGTCGCCACCGTAAAGAACGGGCCTCGGGTGTCAATCGCCAATTCGTGGGCAATCGTGAGCTTTCCGGCGAGTTCTTCCGACGTTCCGGTGTGACGGAATGGATGCCGCGTGAGTATCGTTGGCACTCGCGTCTCGGGAGTGCCAACACCCTCGTCTCCAGGAGTAACTGCAATGCCGACCTACGACTATCGCTGCAAGGACTGCGGTCACGAGTTCGAGATCCACCAGTCCTTCTCCGAGGATGCCCTCACCGTGTGCCCGAACTGCCAGGGCGACCTGCGCAAGGTCTTCAGCGCCGTCGGCATCAGCTTCAAGGGCTCCGGGTTCTACAAGACCGACAGCCGCGGCGGTGGATCGGCCTCGAAGTCGTCGAGCGCGTCCACCTCGACGACCCCGTCGAGCGACTCCGGATCCTCGACGTCGTCGGACTCGGGCAGTTCCTCGTCGAGCGACTCGAGCTCGTCGTCATCGACGCCCGCCACCCCCGCGTCCACCTCGCCGGCGTCCTCGACGTAGCCTGGCCTCCACATGGCACGACGCAAGCACCGCACCGCACTTCTCGATCCTCCCCCATCGGCGCCCGTCAAGCCGGGCATGGTGAGCCCTCGGCGCACCGTCCCCGCCGGGATCGCCCGCCCCGAGTACGCGCTCACCGGCGAGCCGTCATCGCGCGCCAGCCGCGCCGTGCGCACGCCCGAGGAGATCGAGCACATGCGGATCGCCGGTCGCGTCGCCGCCGAGGTGCTCATCGAGGTCGGCACGGCGGTCGCTGCCGGCGTCACGACCGACGAACTCGACCGGATCGGCCACGACGCCTGCATTGCCCGGGGCGCCTACCCGAGTCCGCTCAACTACCGGGGGTTCCCCAAGTCGCTCTGCACCTCGGTCAACGAGGTCATCTGCCACGGCATCCCCGACAGCCGCAAGCTCCTCGAGGGCGACGTCGTGAACGTCGACGTCACGGCGTTCATCGAAGGGGTCCACGGCGACACCAACGCCACCTTCGTGGTCGGCGAGGTCGACCACGCGTCGAGGGACCTCATCCGCATCACCCGCCAGGCGATGCACGCCGGCATCGCCACGGTTCGCCCGGGTTCGCGCATCAACGAGATCGGCCGCGCCATCGAGGCGGCCGTCAAGGGCGGCAACTACGGCGTCGTTCGTGAGTTCATCGGACACGGCATCGGCGACCAGTTCCACACCAGCCTGCAGATTCCCCACTACTACCAGGCGAGTGCCCGTACTGTCATCGAGGAGGGCATGACCTTCACGATCGAACCGATGATCACGATCGGCAGTCCCGCCCTCTACGTGTGGGACGACGACTGGACCGCGGTCACCTTGTCGGGCCAGCGATGCGCCCAGTTCGAGCACACGCTCCTCGTCACCTCCGACGGCGTCGAGATCCTGACGCTGCCCGACGGTACGCCGCCCGCCGAAGAGCTGTTCGCACCGTAGGTGCGCTCGCCGCTCCTCCCGGAGCGGCCCCGACCTTCCCCTTCACGACGCCGTGAGGAAGGCCCGCGCCCGTGCGCACCCGAGCGATCACCACCCGACCGACCCCTGCACCTGGCCCTGCGTCGCATCGTCGTCGACGCCATCGCCGTCGCCGGATGCGCACCCCGCTCCGCGTCCGGCTGCGGTCACCAGCGGCCTACTGGTCGCTCGTCGCCGTGCTCGCCGTCGGCACGATCGTGTGGATCGAACGGGCCGAGCGCGACCTCGCACGGCGAGCGACCGCGCTCGGGCCGACCACTCAGGTTGCCGTCGTGGTGGGCGACCACGCCGGCGGGGAGCAGCTCGACGACGCCGACGTCGAACTGCGCGATGTGCCCCGCTCCGCAGTCCCCGCCGACGCGCTCACCGCTGCGCCCCACGACCGGCGGCTCCGAACCGACGTTCGCGCCGGTGAGGTGCTGACCTCCGGCCGGTTCGCCGCCGGTGGGCGCTCGGAGATCGCAGCGCAGATCCCGCCGGGACGGCAGGCCATCGCCGTGCCCCGGACCTCCGCAGCACTCGACCTCCGGCCCGGCGATCAGGTCGCCCTGCTCGGACTGGGGTCGTCGGGAGCGTCCGAGGTGATCGTCGACGACGGCCTCGTCGTCGCGGCGACGGAAGGTGCCACCACGATCGCGGTCCCGCTCGGCGAGGTCGGCGACGTGGCCGATGCCGTGCTCGCGGGGACGATGACGGTCGTGTTGTCCGGGTCCGGGTGACGGGTCGGGGTGACGGTGACGCCGATGGGTCAGGCGCCGCTCATCGACACGTCGGCGATGATGAGGCTGGCCGCAGCATCTCCCGACGACAGCCATTCGAGGTCGCCACCCACCTCGACGATGTCGAGCAGCAGACGCTGGATCGTCGAGGCCAACGTCATCTCCCGCACCGGTTCCGCGATCGCACCGTTGCGGATCATCAGACCGTCGGCGCCGACGGAGAAGTCGCCCGACACGGGGTTCACACCCGAGTGGAGCCCGCTGAACCCGCTGACGTACAACCCGTGGTCGACCGATGCGACCAGTTCATCGAAGCTTCGGGCACCGGGCTCCATCACGAGCACCTGCGCCCCGACGCCCGGCAGCGAACGCGAGCCCCGCAGGGCCGAGCCCGTCGACGCCGTACCGGCGCGGCGCCCGGTGTAGGAGTTGTGCAGGAACGCTCCGAGGTTGCCGGCGTCGATGAGCACGTTGCGCCGGCACGCCAGACCCTCGCCGTCGTAGGCGGTGGCGGCGATCGACCGGGAGTCCGTCGGATCGTCGACGAAGGTCAGCAACGGCGAGGCGATCTGCTCGCCCACCCGGTCGGCAAAGGGTGATCGGCCCTTGAAGACCGACTCGCCGTCGACCATGTCGGCCACGATCCCGAGCAGGGTCATCGCCAGTCGGGGCTCGAGGAGGATCGAGATCTTGCCGCTCGGAGGCTTCGTCGCGCCGAGCAGCCGGGTCGCCCGATCGGCCGCGTCGGCGATCACGCGCTCGACGTCGAGCGCCTCGAGCGAGCGGGCGGCGTCACCGGCCGCCCCCGTCTGGGTCTCACCGTTGTCGTTGGCCAACGCCTGGATGCCGATGCTGCACGATGTGCCGCGGTCGTAGACGGAGATGCCGTTGGAGGCGGCGTAGGCAACCTCGCCGGCGGAATCGCCCCAAGCGGCCACCCGCACGCCGGAGATACGGGGGTCCCGCGCCCGCACGTCCGCCTCGAGGCGGAGCGCCAGATCGATCTTGGTCTGGGCGTCGATGCCGAGGATGGCCTCGTTCCAGTGGTCGTGTTCGGTCGCAGCGATGCCATCGGGCTCGGCGAGACCGTAGAACTCGTCGACCTCACCGAAGGTCACGTTGTCGCGGGCCTCGGCCAGCGTCTCCGCGACCACGTCGGGATCGATCGACCCCGCCGACGCGAAGCCCTGCCGACCGCCGGCGATCACGCGGATGCCCACGGCATAGGACTCGGCGGACGTGAAGGACTCGACCTCACCGCCGAACACCTTGACCGACGTCGACCGGCCGTGTCCGACCATCACGTCGATCTGTTCGCCGGAAGCGGCCTGACCGGCGACCCGGGACGCGAGCTGTCGCAGGTCGATGCCTGTCTCGGTCACGGCGTCAGCTCCCCGACAACGTGACGTCGGCGATGGCCAGGGTGACCCCGGTCGCGTCGAGCGGCATGGCCGTGAGGTCGGACCCGACCATCGAGATGTCGGCCATCATCCGCTGGAGGGTCGACGCGATCGTGACCTCCTTGACCGCCTCGGCCAACTCGCCGCCCCGGATCACCATGCCCTCGATGCCGGTGGAGAAGTCGCCCGACACGGGATTGACGCCGGAGTGGAGACCCTGCACATCGGAGATGTAGATGCCGTCGCCGACGGCGGCGAGGATCGACGCCGGGTCGTGGTCACCCGCAAGCAACGAGATCGACTGGGTGCCTGCTCCCGGCGTCGACTTGAAGCCGTGCCGAACGGCCGAACCCGTCGAGCGTGCGCCGAGCGCACGCGCGGAGTACCCGTCGTGCACGAAGCCGCTGACCACGCCGGCGTCGATGAGCACGTTGCGGCGCGTGGCGAGACCTTCTGCGTCGGAGGGGGTGGCAGAGGGCCAGCGGCCGTCGGTGGGGTCGTCGACGAGCGTCACGGTCGGCGGGGCGATGGACGCTCCGACACGGTCGGCGAGGAACGAACGCCCCTTCAACACCTCGGAACCGGAGAACGACTCACCGACGATCGAGAGGAACTGGGCTGTCACCCAGGGGTCGAACACCACGGTGAGTCGGCGGCTGGGAGCCCGACCGGCGCCCAGCATTCGAACGGCCCGCTCGACGGCCTGCCGCGCGGTGTCCTCCAGATCGAGGTCGTCGAGGCCTCGACCGACGCTGAAGCCGAACCCGGTCGTCACGTCGTCGTCGACTCCGGCGAGGCTGTAGGCAGCGAGCGAGCAGCCGGTCTCGCGGCTGATCGAGCGGATGCCGGTGGTGGACGCGATCACGGCGGTCTCGATGGAGTCCGCGTACTCGGCCATCTCCACGCCGAGGATGCGGGGATCGCCGGCGCAGACGAGCCGTTCGAGCTCCAGCGCGAGCTCGATCTTCCGATCCGGGCCCAGGCCGGCGAGCGCCTCGTCGTAGAGGTGCAGCGTGACCTCGGCGACCCCGTCGGGCTCGACGAGACCGGTGAACTCGTCCACCGTCGAGAACGCCGCATTGTCACGGGCCTCGCCGAGGGTTTCGGCCACGACGTCCGCGTCGAGGGTGCCGGCGTATGCGAACCCCTGCCGATGCCCACGAATCACCCGAACCCCGAATCCAGCGGACTCGGCGGAGGTGAACGCTTCGATCTCGCCGTCGTAGGCCCGCACTTCGGTGTCGCGGGAGTGCGCCGCGACGACCTCCACCTGTTCTTCCGGCGCGGCCATCGCGAGCACTCGCTCGGCGACCTCCATCAGCTCGTCTGGACTCATGGGTGGCAGCCTGCCACACCCACCGTCGGAGCCGGATCACAGGACCCGGCCGGGTCGGCGACCGGGGCCCGTCGGGTCATCGTCTGGTCATCGTCTGGTCACCGCCGGCCGGCAGCGGTCCCGAGCTCGGCGGCCTCGGCCAACAGCTCGATCGATCGGATCCGCTCCTCCACCGTGGGCGACTGATGGGCGACGATCAGCTCGTCGGCGTCGGCGTGCTCGGCGAACCGGTCGAGGTACTCCGTCACCTGGGTCGGGGTGCCGACCCCGGAGTACTGCGCCATCTGCTGGAGCTGACGACCCTGCGGCGAGTCGAGGATCCGGTCCGCCTCGTCGTCGCTGTAGGACCGCCCGCTGGGCAGGAGCAGCGCAACGCGCCGCCGTTTGGTCACCTGGAACTGCTGCTGTGCGTCGGCCTCGTCGTCCGCCACGATCGCGTTGACAGCGGCGATGACATGGGGGCGGTCGAGTTGCTCGGACGGGCGGAACTCCGACCGGTACAACGCAACCGCCTGCGAAAGAGCGGTGGGCGCGAAGTGCGACGCGAAGCCGAACGGGAGGCCGAACGCCGCGGCCAGCTGCGCACCGAAGAGTGACGACCCGAGGATGTAGAGCGGCACCTTGGTGCCACGGCCGGGCGTCGCGGTCACACCGTCGACCTGCCGTTCATCGGACAGGTAGGCCTGCAGCTCACGGACATCCTGGGGAAAGCGGTCGGACGATTCGCCGTTGCGTCGCATGGCGCGCATGGCGTTCTGATCGGTTCCGGGCGCGCGGCCCAGGCCGAGATCGATGCGACCGGGGTGCAGCGACTCGAGGGTGCCGAACTGCTCGGCGATCACCAGCGGTGAGTGGTTCGGCAGCATGACCCCACCCGACCCGAGCCGAATCGACTCGGTGTGGGCCGCGACATGGGCGATCAGCACGCTCGTCGCGGACGAGGCGATCGACGCCATGTTGTGGTGCTCGGCGTACCACACCCGGCGGTACCCGGCCCGCTCCGCCGCCCGGGCGAGCGCGACGCTCCCCTCGAGGCTGTCGCGCACGGTCTCACCCGCGCCGACGATTGCGAGGTCGAGGATGGAGAGGGGGACGGACATGGGGACACGCTTTCGGGAGGCAGGACGACGAACGTGGTCAACGTCTCCGTCGGGCCCGATATTTCAGGACCCCAGCCCGGCGCCGCGTGGCCGGCCAGCGCCACGATCCTCCCCCGGCCCGACGTGCTGAGCATCGAGCGAGCAGCGGACGGATCCCCCCGGTAGAACGGGCGCATGCCCGCCGCATCCTTCTCCACCGTCCTCAGCCCCCTGCAGGGCACCATTGTCGAGGTTCGCGTCGCCGTCGGAGAGCGAGTCGCGCCCGGCGCCACGCTGGTGATCATCGAGTCGATGAAGATGGAGCACCTGGTCGAAGCACCCGGCGCCGGCGCCGTCGAACGCCTCCGGGTCACCGCCGGAGACATGGTCACCGCGGACCAGGCACTCGTCGACCTGGACCTCGACCTCGTCCACGACCTCCCGCCCGACGAGGAGGCGGCACCCAGCGCCGCCGGGCCCACAGCCGACGAGCCCTCGATCGAGCGGGCCGACCTGGCGGCGGTTTCCGCCCGACACGCGAGGGGCCTCGATGCCCACCGGCCCGAGAGTGTGCAGCGCCGGCGACAGCGCAACCAGCGGACCGCACGCGAGAACGTCGACGACCTCGTCGACGAGGGCACCTTCGTCGAGTACGGCCCACTGGCCATCGCGTCCCAACGGGGTCGGCGACCGCTGGAGGAGCTGATCGAGCGCACGCCGGCCGACGGCCTCGTGGGCGGCGTGGGCGAGATCGAGGGTCGACCGGCGGTGATCCTGTCCTACGACAACACGGTGCTCGCCGGCACCCAGGGCCATCAGAACCACCGCAAGAAGGATCGACTGTTCGAGGTCGCCGAGCGGCAGCGGTTGCCCGTGGTGCTGTTCGCCGAGGGCGGTGGAGGACGTCCCGGCGACACCGACGTACCCGGCGTGTCAGGCCTGGACGTCATGGCATTCGACCTGTTCGCCCGGTTGAGCGGATGGGTTCCCCTCATCGGGATCGCTGCGGGCAGGTGCTTCGCCGGCAACGCCGCCCTCCTCGGCTGCTGCGACGTGATCATCGCCACGCTCGACTCCAACATCGGTATGGGCGGGCCGGCGATGATCGAGGGTGGTGGTCTCGGTGTCGTCGCGGCCGACGACATCGGTCCGGTCGGAGTGCAGGCGCCCAACGGGGTGATCGACATCGTCGTTGCCGACGAGGCGGCCGCGGTCGCCGCGGCGAAGCAGTACCTCTCCTATTTCACGACGTCGGTGACGCCCGACCACTCCGCCGTCGACCAATCGGTGCTCCGCGACCGCGTGCCGGAGAATCGGCTCCGCGTGTACGACGTCCGGCAGGTGATCGAGGCGATCGCCGATGCCGACTCGGTCCTCGAGCTGCGGACCGGGTTCGGCACCGGGATCGTCACGACGCTCGCCCGCGTGGAAGGACGCTCCCTCGGCATCGTCGCGAACAACCCGTCGCACCTCGGAGGTGCGATCGACGCCGACGGGGCCGACAAGGCATCGCGGTTCCTCCAGCTGTGCGACGCCTTCGACCTCCCCGTCGTGTTCCTGTGTGACACCCCCGGCATCATGGTCGGACCTGCGGCGGAGGAGACGGCCCTGGTCCGCCACGTCAACCGGTTGTTCGTGACCGGCGCGAACCTGAGCGTGCCGACCGGCACGATCATCCTCCGCAAGGGCTACGGACTCGGTGCGATGGCGATGTGCGGCGGCAGTTTCAAGTCGCCGCTGTTCTGTGTGGCCTGGCCGACCGGCGAGGTCGGCGGCATGGGCCTCGAAGGCGCCATCAAGCTCGGGTTCCGACGGGAGTTGGACGCCGTCGCCGACCCGACGGAACGCGCTGCGATGTACGACTCGCTCGTCGCCGCCGCGTACGAACGCGGCCGCGCCCTGAACGTAGCGAGCCACTTCGAGATCGACGACGTCATCGACCCCGCCGATTCGCGGCGTTGGATCACCACCCTGTTCACCTCGGCGGCCTCCGACCTGAACACGCGCCACCGCCTTCCGAAGAAGCGTCCCTACATCGACACATGGTGAGGTCGCCCGAGGCCGCCCCCGACCCCCGACCTGACGTTGAGTGGTTATAGGGCTACTCTCCGTGGCCATGACCAGACAACGACTCCTCGCAGCCATCGTTCCACTCGTGTTCCTCGCCAGCGCGTGTCAGACCGAGCAGGTGATGTGGGGGGCGTGTACCGCCGGCAACGACCCGTGGGGAACCGACGGCCGGTACGTGCTGGCCTGCCAGAACGGCGAGTGGATCCCCGTCATGACGGTCGCCGAATTCGTGGCCATCAAGCAGGGCAAGCAGGTCAAGATCGCTCCGCTGCCCACCAGGCCGACGACCACGACCACCACAACGACCACCACCACGGCCGCGCCGACCACGTCGACCACCTCCTCGACAACGAGCTCGACCACGTCGACGACCTCCACGACCTCGACCACGTCGACGACCGTCCCGATGGCCTCGCCGTCGATCTCGTTCGTCAACCCTGACGAGGGCCCGACCGCTGGCGGGCAGGCCACCGTCATCACCGGCACGGGCTTCACGGGCACGACCGCGGTGACGATCGCCGGCACGAGCGCGTCCTTCACCATCGACTCGGACACCCAGATCACCGCTACGACCCCGGCCCACGCCGCCGGCGCCGTTGCGGTCGCCGTCGCCAACCCGTCGGGCACCGACACCTTCAACGGCGGGTACACCTACGTGTCGATGCCGACGATCTCGGGCCTCAGCGTGTCGACCGGCCCGGTCTCTGGTGGCACCACGGTGATCATCACCGGCACCAACCTGAGCGGCGTCGGCAGTGTGGACTTCGGCCCCACCGCCGCCGCGTCGTTCACCGTCACCTCGGCCACGCAGATCACGGCGGTCTCGCCGGCCGGTGCGGCAGGCGCCGTCAACGTGCGGGTCACGTCCTGGGGAGGCACGAGCGACGTGTCACTCGCGGACGAATTCACCTACGTCTGACCGGGAGTCCGGCCGACCGGCCGGCCGGCCGGTGCAGGGTTCAGCCGGCGAGCGCCGTGCGGCCAAGCTCGCTGGCGACGACATCGGCATGGTCGACGAGCACTCCGGCGGCAGCTGCGTGTTCGCGCCAGCGTCCCACGGCTGCGATGACGTCGTCGATGACATCGTCAGGCTCCGGCACCTTGGCACGTTCGGCCAGGTCAGCGAGCGTGGGACGGTCGGCGCCGTCAACGGACCCGGAGATCCTCAACTGGTGGTGCGCGAGCCAACCGCCGCCGTCGAAGAACGCGAAGGTCAGGTCGTACGCCGGTGCGAGGCGCCATTGCTGGTTCTCGTAGATGAACGCGAAGTTCTTCGTGTGGTCGTCGCGCACGGCCGCGGCGATGTTGAAGACGACGTGTCGGAAGGCGCGGCGCCGGTCGTCAACGCCGAGTTCGAGCCGACCGCAGGTTTGCATGAACTGCTCGTAGCTGTGAGCGCCGGGGTGTTCGGGTGGAAGGTGCGCGAGCGCAGCGAGCGACTGGACGTGCAACTTCGCACTCGGGGTCGGCCGGTCGAATCGGCGGGTGAGGAAGTGGACGAGTCCATCAACCTCGAGGAGTCGGCATTCGGCCATCTCCAACCCGGCGTCGACGGCCATCAGATGGTAGGCGTACTCGAGCTGGCCATACCCGGTCGTCTGCCCGATTCGCTGGCCTGGGGACACGTCGAACTTCAACAGCCAGTGAGTGAAGCCGGCCGGCGCGTCGTGCTGTCCGGAGCGGACCTCGCCGTCCGGCCCGATTGCCACTGCAGCCTTGGCCCGCGCGCCGCCGGCGGAACCGGACGTGTCCAGTACCTGCTCGAGGGTCGAGCCGGCGTCGTCGGCCTGCAACGTCCCACGGAGAGCGCTGCGGGCGGTGTCGACCGCTTCGGCCAGGTCGACGACCGACGCGGTCGAAGCAAGGTCGTCGCTGACCGACGGGTGGAACGTCACGGCACCGACGCCTCGCGCTCCGATGTAGCCGAGTCGGTCGACGACGGACACCTGGCCGGGTTGGATGCCGTGGCGGGCGAGCCACGCAGTGGTCAACAGATCAGCGAACGTGCCGGGAAGGCTGTCTGCGACGAGACCAGGAACTCCGCGGAACGACGTGTTCGCGAGTTCGGGGAACAGCCGGGGCCCCCGCAGTCGGGGCAGAGCGATCGGGGAGAGGTTCTCGCCGGAGTCGACCCAGTCCGGGAAGTACTCGAACACCGGCACGCCTCGGGAGGGGTCGACGGCCACCGCACCGACTGACCGGTCGAGGTAGCGGACCTCGACGGCTGGGAGCTGCACGAACGGGTCAGCCATCGGCGCGCCGTGCCCGTTGGCGTCCCGTACGTCGTCGAGATGCCTCGAGCACGGCGATCGGGGACACGGGCTCCACGGGGGAAAGCGTGTCCAGCCAGGATTCCGAGTCCAGGGCACGCAGGACCTTGATGAGCGTCGAGACCGATGAGCCGCGTCCGTGTTCGAGGTTCTGAACCGTCTTCGCTGCGATCCCAGCCTCAGCGGCGACGTCCTGGACCGTCCGGTTGGACCGCAGACGTCGAGCGCGCACTTGTGCGCCAACGCGTCCTTCGAGTTCCTCGACCGTCTCCCACATCACGACCACCTCCGGTAATATCTTACCGGTTATGGTCCTTCTTGCAGGATATTCGGCAGTATTCTACCGACGAAGACGCTGACGGAGTTCCACATGCTGACGATCTTCGTCGCTCAGGACGAAGATCGGGCTCAGGTGGACTCCTACGCCGCGGTGCCGCCGATGGTGAGGCCGTGCACCCGGAGCGTCGGAACACCGTCGCCGACCGGGACGCCCTGGCCGTCCTTGCCACAGGTCCCGGGCGGGCCCATCGCGAAGTCGTCGGCGACCGCGTCGATGTTCAGGAGCACCTCGGGACCGTTGCCGATCAGGTTGCCCTCCCGGAGCGGCTCGGTGATCTCACCGTTCTCGATGAGGTACGCCTCGGTCATGCCGAACACGAAGTCGCCGGTGGCGGTGTTGACCTGCCCGCCACCCAGGTGCGCGATGTACACCCCACTCTCGGTGTCGGCCACGATCGAGTCCTTGTCACCCTCGCCGCCCAACAGATAGGTGTTGGTCATCCGAACCATCGGGAGGTGCTGGTAGCTCTGACGCCGCCCGTTCCCCGAACTGGCGCGACCCTCCTTACGGGCCCGGAGGCCGTCCCACATGTAGTCGACGAGGATGCCGTCCTGGATGAGCACGTTCCGCTGCGCCGCCCGACCCTCGTCGTCGATCGCGAAACAGCCCCACTCGCCGCCCATCGTGCCGTCGTCGACGAGGGTCACGAGCGGCGACGCGACCTGTTCGCCGATGCGGTTGGCGAACACCGACGCCCCTTTGGCCACGAGGTCGGCCTCGAGGCCGTGGCCGCAGGCCTCGTGGAACATGACACCACCGCCGCCGGAACCGATGACGACCGTCATCTGTCCGCTCGGCGCGGGACGGGCTGCGAGCTTGGTGATCGCGCGGTTGGCGGCGTTGCGGGCCAGCTCCTCCACGTCGACCTGGTCGAACAACTCGAACCCGACGGTGTGACCGACGGACTCACGGCCGGTCTGCATCCCCGTGTCGCCGGTCGCGACGCACGAGATGGAGAAGACGGTCTTGACCTGGTCGTCGTCGGCGAACGTGCCGTCGGTGTTGGCGACGAGGATGCGGCGCCGGGAGTCGGAATATCGGACCATCACCTGAGTGATGGCCGAACCCTGCGAGCGGGCAACCTCGTTGGCGCGGGTGAGCAGCTCGACCTTGCGGGCCTTGGGGACGTCGCCGGGAAGCAGCTGCACGACGTTCGGACGGGGCGCGGACGTCTTCGACAGGTCGACGACCGTCGTGCCGGAGCCGCTGCCACGGGCGGCGGCCGCGGCGATCTCCGCCGTGGCGATGAGGCTGGCCTCGGACAGGTCGGCGGTGTGCGCGAAGCCCGTGGACTCCCCGACCACCACGCGAATGCCGGCACCACGATCGCGGCCCGACGTCAGTTCCTCGACCTTGCCGTCGTCGAGTACTGCGCTCGACGAGCGCTTGTCCTCGGCGAAGACCTCGGCGAACGAAGCGCCACCCTTGGTGGCAGCGCCGAGCACCCGCTCCAGGACTGATTCGTCGATCAACTGAACTCCAGTGGTTGAGTGCGGTACTGCGTGGGAAGCGGATTGCCATCTGGCCCGGTGCCGCAAGAGTCCTTATGGTATCCCCAGTGATGTTGGACACCGGCCTCGAAGCAACCGTTGAACTCGTCGTCGCCGACAGCGACACGGCGCAGGCCATGGGCTCGGGCGATGTCGCCACCTTGGCAACGCCTCGCATGATCGCACTCTGCGAGCAGGCCACCATGTCAGCCCTCGACGGCCACGTCGACGCCGGCTTCACCACCGTCGGACTGTCCGTTCAGGTCGACCACCTCCGCCCCACCGCCGTCGGCGGAAAGATCTGGGCAGAAGCGCACCTCGACAAGGTCGAGGGCCGCCGTCTGTGCTTCAGCGTCGCGGCCAAGGACGAGCGCGGTCTCATCGGCGCCGGCCGGGTCACTCGCGTCGTCGTCGAAGTCGAGCACTTCATGGAAAAAACGCGCTGACGCTGCGGTACCTCGGCGATTTCTCAAGCTGCCGTTCGAACATGTCGATCACTGACGTGTGGGATCCCAGAAGCGCGCCACGTCGATCACCGGCCTCGGACTGATCAGCGTCGGCGCGGCATTCACCCTGGTCGGCGGGCTCGGCGTCGGATTCCGAGCCGCCGGCCTCGGCTACCTCGGGCAGAGCCTCGTCGCCCTGACCCTCGGGCTCGGAATGCTGTGGATCGGCCTCCGCGTCGCCGCTGCCGCTCGGCGGGCGATCTTCGAATCGGTCCGCACCACACCCATGAGAGCCCACACCGTCTACACGACGGCGGCGCCTCAGCCCGCCCGGGTGCGGGTGTCGGCGTGGACGTCGCCCCAGCTCGCGCTGCCACCCGCCTCTTCGAGGTGACCTCTGGCCCTACTCCGGGGCCGATGATCCGCGAGACTGGGTGAGTGCCCATCCTGAGTGCGCGAGGCGTTCGCAAGATCTACCGCACCGGCGCTGTCGAGTTCGAGGCCCTCCGTGGGATCGACATCGATCTCGGGGCCGGCGAGATGGTCACCGTGATGGGCCCGTCGGGCAACGGCAAGACCACCTTGATGAACTGCCTGTCCGGCCTCGACGACATCGACGCCGGGACCGTCGTCATCGACGGTGAGGACATCTCGGCGATGAGCGATGCGCGCCGCACCGACCACCGAGCCGGCCGCATGGGTTTCATCTTCCAGAGCTTCAACCTCATCGGGGTCCTGTCGGCCGTCGAGAACGTCGAGCTCCCGCTCCTGCTGGGCGGTTCCAAACCGAAGGCAGCCCGCTCCCGGGCGCACGACATGCTGACCCGGGTCGGACTCGACGGACGCGACAAGCACCGCCCCGCCGAACTCTCCGGCGGCGAGCAGCAACGTGTCGCGATCGCGCGTGCCCTCGTCAGCGAACCGGCGATCATCTGGGCCGACGAACCCACCGGCAACCTCGACAGCACGACGGCCGGCGCGGTGCTCGACCTGCTGCTCGAAGTGCACAGCTCCGGGCAGACACTCGTGATCATCACCCACGACGCCGACATCGGAGCGTCGGGCGAACGGCTCATCGAGGTCCGCAACGGCCAGATCGAGTACGACGGCTCGCCGGACCACGCGCACCACGTGCACGCACCCAGGTGAGCAGGTCTCGATGAACCCGGTGTGGATCGTGGTCGGCATCGCCGTGCTCGGCCTGCTGATCACCGCCGTGGATCTCGCCGCCTCCCCCACGTACCGCCGGCTCGCGGTCCGGAGCATCTCCCGCCGTCGCGGCGAAGCGATGCTCATCGTGGTCGGGGCGATGTTCGGCACCGCGATCATCGGAGCGGCGCTGATCGTGGGCGACTCCTTCGACGGGTCGATCCGCGACATCGCCCGGACCGAGCTCGGTCCGATCGACGTTCGTGCCCAGATCCATCCCGACGACGACGTCCGCCGCGAGGTGCTCCAGCTCGAGGACCGAGTCGCCCACTCGGGCATCGACCACGTCGACGGGTTCCTCCCCGTCGTCGACGCCGCAGCGGTCCTCGACAACGGCCGGCGGGGGGCCGGGCAGCGCATCGATCCGACGAACTGCCTGCTCGAGATGGACTTCACGCAGGCCCGCCGGTTCGGTCCCGATCCGATCTCGGGCATCGAGGCGGCCGGTGACACCCCCGCCGAGGGCGAGGCGGTGATGAACCGGGACGTCGCCGACGTTCTCGGCATCACGGCCGGCGACGACCTCACCGTCCACCTCTACGGCCGCTCCGAGACGTTGGTCGTTCGGACCATCGTGCCGACCATCGGGCTCGCGGGGTACTGCGGAGCGATCGTCGCACCCGGCACCATCGAGTCCATGTGGACGGCGGGCGGAGGTGCCACCACCGCCGGCGCCGCGCGGGGCCCCACGGGCGAGCTGTTCGTGTCCCTCGAGGGTGGCGTCTTCGACTCGACCAGGTACTCCGAACGCGCCGAGCGACAGATCCGGGCGGCAGTGAAGGCCGGCGGGTTCACCGATGCCAACGTCGACCCGGTGAAGGCCAACCGGCTCGAGAGTGCCGAACGCAACGGCAGCCAGCTCCGCACCATCTTCAGCGGCATCGGCGGGTTCAGCGTGATCTCCGGGATCCTGTTGCTGGTCAACCTCGTGATCATGCTGGCCGAGGAACGAAAGGTGGAGTTCGGCCTCCTCAGGGCCGTCGGGTTCAAGCGTGCTGCGCTCCTGCGCAGCTTCAGCCTCGAGGGCTCGCTCTACGCGCTCAGCGCAGCGGTGCTCGGCGCGATCGTCGGCGTCGGCGTGGGGGCGCTGGTCATCGAAGGCACCCAGAAGATCTTCGCCGAGCCCAATTCGACGTTCCGGATCGACCTGTTCGTCCACGCTCGCACGCTGCTCCTGGCGGCCGGCCTCGGGTACGCCATCTCGATCGTGACGATCTGGTTGGCGAGCGCCCGGGTGTCGCGACTCAACATCATCTCGTCGATCCGCGACCTTCCCGCCCCTCGCCGCTCCGGACGCCACCTCGGCCGCATCTCGCTCGCCGGACTCGGTGTCGTCGCCGGGAGCATCGCGACGGTGGTCGGGGTCCGTGCCGGGTCGCAGATCCCGCTCATGGCGGGTATCCCGGTCGCGTCGTTCTCCGCCATCGGGGTGGTCACGCAGATGAACTTCCACTCACAACGGCCGGTGCGGGTGGCGTCGGTGGTCGGTCCCATCGCAGCGATCGCCTGGACGCTCGGCGTGTTCACCCTCTTCTCCACCCAGATGGAGCACGCCGGTATCGCCGTGTTCGTCGTGATGGGCCTGCTGCTCGTCGCCGCCGCGGTGATCATCGCCGTCGCGTTCGCGCCGTTGTGGGGCCACGCTGCCGCCGCACGCGGCGGGTCGTTCGCGCTGTCCTGCCGTCTCGGCTTCGCTTACCCCCTCGCCCGGAGCGTCCGCACCGGCCTCATCCTGGCCATGTTCTCGCTCGTGATCTTCACGATGGTGTTCATGGCCAGCCTCGCGGCGACCATCGACGGTCAGGCGTCGAGCGCTGCGGGCGATCTCGATGCCGGGTACGACATCGTCGTCGACACGAACCCCTCCAACCCGGTGTCGGAGACCGATCTCGGGGGACGGCCCGGCGTCGCCGCCGTGACGACGTTCACGCAGTCCGGGCCCCTGTTCACGAACCGCTACCAGCGCGAGCCCACCCGCTGGCTCGTGTCGGGGTTCGACGAGGGGATGCTGCGGTTCCGTCCGCCGGCGTTGAGCAAACGGCTGGATCGGTTTGCCGACGACCGCTCGGTGTTCGACGCCGTCCTCGACGACCCGACGTTGATCGTGGTGGACGACCAGTTCCTGCTGCGCGGCGGCGGGCCCAAGGACGATGGTCCCGAGCCCGGCGACCGGGTCGAGATGACCAACCCTGCCGGTGATCGGCGAACCGTCACGGTGGCGGGTGTGCTGAAGACCGACGCGATCTTCCAGGGTTCCCTGTGGCCGAAGACCGCAGTGGCCGAGTTCATGGCACCGGCAACCAGCGAGACGCGGGCATTCCTGGCTGCGGCCCCCGGTTCGACGCCGAGCCGTCTCGCCGCGGTCGCCCGGGACCTGCAGGCCGCGACCGTCACCCAGGGCACCGAGGTCTCGACGTTCACCGAGATCGTGGCCGACGAGTTGGGGCGCACCACGTCGTTCATGCGGCTCCTCGAGGTGTACCTCGGGTTCGGCCTCCTGATCGGCATCGCCGGCCTGGGCGTCGTCATGGTGCGGGCCGCGCGGGAGCGGCGCCACGAGATCGGCACGCTCCGGGCGATGGGCCTCCAGGGCCGAGTGGTATCCCGGGCGTTCCTGATCGAGGCGTTCTTCATCGCCGGCGGCGGCGTGATCATCGGCACGAGCCTCGCCCTCGTCACCGCCTATCAGGTCGTGGTGAACTCCTCGGCCTTCTCGATCGCCGCCGGATCGTTCGTGGTGCCGTGGGTGCCACTCGTGCTGATCGCCATCGTGCCCACCGGGTTCGCGCTGCTCGCCGCCGGCCAGCCGGCCCGGGCCGTGGGCCGTATCAGGCCGGCGGTGGCGCTGCGCATCGCCGACTGACGAACGCCGCCTCAGGCAACCGCGGTGGCGCGTGACGACGCTGCGCCGAGGAACTCGTGCAACGAGGAACGCCACGACTCGGTGGACTCGAACTGCGGGCAGTGCGCCCCGTCGGGATGCACGACCAGTTGCGCCCCCGGAATCGTCGCCGCCATCCGCTCCGATGCCCCGACGAACGCAGCGTCGAGCTCGCCCACCTGCACCAGCGTGGGCACCCTCACCGAGCCGAGGGCGTCGAGGCGATCGTCGATCGTCGACATCTCGTGCAGCATCGCCGCGTACATCGCAGCGGAGCACTTGAGCATCTTGTTCTCGGACCACTCCCGGTAACCGGGACGGGCGGCACACGCTCGCTCGTAGGCCGGGTTCTCCACGTCGCTCATCTGCAGGATCTGCTGGATCACCTCCAGGCCTTGTGTGCGGGCCAACTCGATCCCGATCGCCACGAGGTCGAGGTCGAGGTCACCGACCACACCGTGGTGCGTGTCCATCAGCACGAGCCGATCCACGCGGTCGGGCTGCTCGAGCACCATCACCTGGGCGATCATGCCGCCCATCGAGTGGCCGAGCAGGTCGAACGACGCCCAGCCGAGCCGTTCGGTCAGGGCGAACAGATCGTCGGCGAAGGAACGGAGACCGTAGGAGGCCTCGTCGTCGGGCTGATCGCTCTCGCCGTGCCCGCGCAGATCGGGGGCGACGACGTGGTACCCCAGCTCGGCAAGGCCGTCGACCTCCTCGGCGAAGTCCTCCTTGCACCCGGTGAAGCCGTGCACCAACAGGAGCGGGGCGCCACCGACTCCGGCTTCGAGGGCGTGGAGCCGCACGGCACCGAGGTCATGGGAGGTCGTGTCCATACCGAGAACGTACCCGGTGCCCGTCGGTTCCGCTCCGACGGCGGCCGCCTGGAATACTGGCGCCATCGAGCCGGACCCTCCACTCCTCGGCGTCTCCACCGTCGACCTCGCCGCAGAGCTCGCCGGGGAGGACGACGGGCACCCACCACGCCGACGATCGCCGGTCCTGACCCTGGTGGTCCGCGTCCTGCTGAGTGCTGTGATGCTGGCCGTGCTCGTGTGGCGCCTGCCGGAAGTGCGGTGGAGCGACCTCGGCCCACGATGGCGCTCCACCTCGGCGGTCTGGCTCGTCGCCGCCGGGCTCACGATGAGCGCGGCGTTCGCCCTCAGCACGCTCCGTTGGCGGCGGGTCCTGGTCGCCATGCGTCCCGCTCCCCGCTACCGGCGCATGTTGTCGCACTTCCTCGCCGGCCAGTTCGTCTCGAACGTGCTACCCACCGCGTTCGGCGGAGACGTCATCCGCGTGAGCCGCCTCGGCCGCGACATCGGCGATCATCCGACGGCGTTCGCGTCCGTCACGATCGAGCGCATGACCGGGTGGCTGGTGCTCCCGCTCATCAGCGGCGTGGCCCTGCTCGCGCAGCCCGACCTGTTGTCGCTCGGCTCGGCGACGGCCCTCGCCGTCGCGATCGACGGCGGCACGATCGTCGCCCTCGTCGTCGTGCTCCTCGTCGCGTCCAACCGACGCTTTGGAGCCTCCGTCGAGACGGTGACGGGATGGCGGCGGTTCTTCGTCGCGATCCACCTGGGCGTCGACGCCCTGCGCCGAGACCGGCGCGGCAGCCTCGAGGTGATTGCGGCCGGTGCCGCGTTCCAAACGCTGCAGTGCCTGGCGGTCTGGATGGCCGCCGAAGCGATCGGCCTGCAGGGCCAGGTGACGGTCGGCGTGGCGCTGGCGTTCTTCCCGGCGGCGGCCATCGCTCAGAACCTGCCCGTCGGTCTCGGCGGCCTCGGGGTGCGCGAAGGCATCTTCGTGGTGTTCTTCGGCGCCGTCGGGGCGCCGCGGGCCCTGTCGATCACCCTCGGACTCGTCGTCTACGGGTTGACGATCGTGACGAGCTCGCTGGGAGCTCCCTCATTCGTCATCGGAAGCCGGACAGGTTCGCAGAATCCTCACACCGGGGATGTCACACCGCCCCTCGGCGGGTCATAGATTGGGCTCCTGACCCAAAGGCGGAGGTGCCTCTCCCTCATGCTCCTGGACAACATCGACGGCCCCGCGGACCTCCGCCGGCTCGACTATCCAGCGCTCGACCAACTTGCCGACGAGATCCGCACCGTCGTCGTCGACGCCGCCACGCGCGCCAAGGGCCACCTCGGGTCCAATCTCGGGGCGGTCGAACTCACGCTCGCCCTCCACCGCGTGTTCGACTCCCCCAACGACATCATCTTGTGGGACACCGGCCACCAGGCCTACGTGCACAAGCTCGTCACCGGCCGCCGCGACGCGTTCGATTCGCTCCGCCAACCCGGCGGGCTCTCGGGGTACCCCAGCCGTACCGAGTCGTCACACGACTGGATCGAGAACTCCCACGCATCGACCGTGCTGTCCTACGCCCACGGACTCGCCACGGCACAGCACCTCGCCGGTGATCCCAAGCGCCAGATCGTCGCCATCATCGGTGACGGCTCCATGACGGGCGGCATGGCCTACGAGGGCCTCAACAACCTCGGCCACTCCGGTCGCAACGTGATCATCGTCCTCAACGACAACGGTCGCAGCTACGCACCCACCGTCTCGCGGCTCGGCGAGAGCCTGTCGCGGCTCCGTTCCAACCCGATGTACCGGCGCCAGCAGGCGCGCCTCGAGAAGGTCCTCGGCGACCTGCCGATGGTCGGCGGATACCTCGAACGAGGGGTCGACGGAGCGAAGGCCGCGGTGCGCGAGATCCTCGAACCGCCCGCGTTCTTCGAGAACCTCGGGGTGAAGTACGTCGGCCCGTTCGACGGTCACGACATCGCCGGGCTCGAGCGGGCGCTCCGCAACGCCCAGGCGATCGACGGCCCGGTGGTCGTGCACGTCCTCACCCAGAAGGGCCGGGGCTACGCCCCCGCCGAGAACGACCAGGTCAAGGCCATGCACGACATGGGTGAGGTCAAGGACGGCTCGTACACCGCCGCGTTCAGCGAGGCGATGCTCAAGGAGGGCGAGCGCCGTCCGGAGGTCGTCGCGATCACGGCGGCCATGCCCGACTCCACCGGCCTCCTCCCCTTCGGCGAGCGGTTCCCCGGGCGGCTCATCGACGTCGGCATCGCCGAGCAGCACGCCGTCACGTCAGCCGCGGGGATGGCCATGGGGGGCCTCCGCCCCGTGTTCGCCGTCTACTCCACCTTCCTGACGCGAGCGATCGACCAGGTCAACCTCGACGTCGGCCTCCACCACCAGCCCGTGATCTTCGCCCTGGACCGTGCCGGCATCACCGGCGACGACGGGGCGTCGCACCACGGTGTGCTGGACATGGTGCTGCTCACGAAGGTGCCCGACATGACGGTCTTCGCACCGTCGTCGTACGGCGAGGTCGGTCAGATGTTGTCCGACGCCCTCGACCTGTGCACGGGCCCCGCAGCGATCCGGTTCCCGAAGACGATGCCGCCGACGACCGAGCCGGGCGACACCGGGTCGGGGCTCACGGGCCGCAAGGTCCGCGACGGCGACGAGATCTGCATCATCGGCGTGGGCAAGATGCTCGAGGTCGCCCGCGAGGCGGCCGACCGGATGGCTGAGTCAGGAACGTCGGTGACCGTCTGGGATCCCCGCGTGGTCAAGCCCCTCGACGCGGACATGCTGGCCGACGCGGCCCGTCACCGCCTGGTCGTCACGATCGAGGACGGGCTACGCGATGGCGGCGTCGGGTCGGCGATCGCCGACGCACTTCGCGACCTCGCTCCGGTCCAGGGCCCGTCGGTCCGCGTGCTCGGTGTGCCGTCGGCGTACCTGCAGCACGACAAGCCCGATCAGCTCCTGGCCCGCCTCGGCCTCAACGCCGATGGTGTCGTCGCCGAGATCTCCGCCTGGCAGCGAGCCTCCCAGGCTCACTGAGCATCAGCGGGCCGAGGTACCGGAGCGATCGTAGGGAGCGCAGCGACCGTGCCGAGCGAAGGTGGCCGAGGCCATCAGCGGGCCGAGGTACCGGAGCGATCGTAGGGAGCGCAGCGACCGTGCCGAGCGAAGGTGGCCGAGGCCGTTACTTATAGAACGGGTTCTCGCCGGCTTGGTGGTCGGTGGCGTCGATGACGTCCAACACGTCGGGAACCAGGTCCTTGATCTGACGCTTGATGCCCTCGGCGAGCGTGAGCGCGCTGGCCGAACAGCCCTGGCAGCCGCCGCCCATCTTCACGTAGACGTTGTTCGACTCGTCGACGCCGACCAGGCTGGCGAACCCGCCGTGGGCAGCGAGGCTGGGGTTGATGGCCTGCTCGAGGAGCTGCTCGACCTGCTCGGCGATCGTGCCCTCGAGGTCGAGGTCGATGCCGGCGAGCGGATCGGGACGGTTGGGGTTGCGGATGACGAGGCCGCCCTGACCGGCCGTGCGGGGCAGGTCGAGCACGGAGCCCCGGAGCTTCTCGACCGTCTCGGCCGGGACGATCACGGTGACGCCGCTGGCCTCGATGAGTTGGTCGTCGGCGACGGCGTTGCTGATCTCGTCGAAGCTCAGGTCGTACGTGTACTCCGAGCCGCGTGACCCGGTGATCTCGATCCGGAGACCCAGTTCGTCGGGGTTGTCCTCGCCGGCGCGGATGTTCAGCACCGTCTCGAGGGCCGCCTCGGTGATCTCGATCACCGGCAGATCGTTGGCGAAGGGACTGACGACGGAGCCGGCAGCGAAGGGACTGACGACGGAGCCGGCAGCGAACGGACTGACGACAGGGTCGACAGCGCCGGAACTGGCGACGGGCTCGGCGGGGGCAGAACCGGATCCAATGGTTTCGGTGTCAGCAGACACAGGTACTCCTCGACTGAGTGGCCACGGAGAAGGGCCGGGATTCAGGGTAGCAAGCGCCTCCCGACGTGAGGAAACAGGCGCGAGCTCCTCGATGTTCCCCGCCGACCGATGCCGGACGAGCCCGAGCTAACCCCGGAGGAGCGCCGCAGTGCGCCCGTCGAGCCACGCGTCGAGCGCGGACACCGAGATCGGGTTCATGAACTCGAGGTGCGTGAGGAAGGGCTTGAGGATGTTGCCGTACAGCTCCCCCGTCGGCACCTGGCCGTACCCTCGCCCGTCGGTCGGCATCGTCGGGGACCGTGACGACGCGAGCCACGACGGGATCGGACCCGCCTGGCGACCGACGAGCGGCAGGTCCAGGAGCGAGATCATTCGTTCGGTGCTGGTGTTGGGAACGATGCCGTCATCGACGGCGTACGACAGGAAGATCGGGGTGCCCCGCTGCCGGATGCGATCGAGGTAGTAGGTGTTGTCGGCCCGGTCGAGCAGGTTCTGGGCAAAGAAGGTCAACACGTGGGTCTCGCCGTAGGGCGCTCCGGTCGGCACGATTCCCCGGAACATCTCCCACACCAGCGAGTGGAACAGCGTGTCGATGATTCCCGATCCGGGGACCTGCAGGAACGCTCCCTCGACTTCGGGGGCGAGCGCGAGGAACGTCGCGCCCAGCACGCCGCCGAGCGAGGTGCCTTCGTAGAGAACGTGGCCGACGTCGAGATCGGCCACACCGTCGCCGCCGGTGCCGGCGAGCCAGTTGCGGGGCAGGACGTCGAGCGAGCCCAGGTGCGCCTTGATGGCGAGGAGCAGCGACAGCTGGTCGAGCTCGCCCTGGAGCAGCAGCGACTCGACCCGTCCGAGCAGGGACGGGTAAGCGAGGTCGATGATGTGACCCCCTTCGTTGATACGGGACCCGTGGTTGGGAACGTCGATCCCGATCGTGGCGTAGCCCTTCGCCGCGTTCTGGCCGGCCACGACGAGCATCGACTCCTTCATCACCGTGATGCCGTGCCCGTACATGATCACCGGAGCGCCCCCGGTGGCGGCCGAGCGTTCCGGAAGCACTGCCATGAAGTCGACCCACAACTCGTGGCCGACGGCGGTGCCGTCGCGGGAGATGACTCCCGCGGCGTCGCGGAAGTCGGTGATGCGAACCTGCCCCGAGAGGGCGGCGGCCCCGCCGATGAGCGACGGGCGCACCTCGACGTTGCGGATCGGATGATCGTCGGCGCGGACGAGACCGGCGAGACGGTCCACATCGGCGACGATCGACTGCTCGGTGCGGACGACGAACGACGTCGCGGTGAGGTAGTCGTCCCACGGGATCGAGGGCTCGACGCGCGCAGCGACGGCACGGGTGGCCGGCGACGCCTGCTCCAGCGACGGCGACGCGTGCGCCGGAGTGCCGTCGAGGGCGGTCACGCCGCGTCGCAGGGCAGCGAAGATCTGGTGCCCGTACGCGAACTTCACCGCCGGCCACACGAGCACGAGATTGTGCGACCCCCGCTCGTCGGCGAGGTAGCTCGACACCTCGGCGCGGACCGGGACCCGCTCCCCCGTGGTGGCATCGACGACACGGACGAGCTCGCCGCCATCCGCAGGCACGCTGCCGACGCCGAGCGCGTCGGGCAGTTGGAAGACGATCGGGGTGAGCGGCGAGAACCCGTCGGCGCCGATCAATGCCTCCTGGGTCTCGTCACGCGGACCCAGTTGGTCGAGCACGTCTCGCGAGATCGAGTTGGGCGGCACCTCGAGCCGGATCCCGGTCGCTGTCGAAGCGTCGGGGATCTGCCAACGATCCGACGGAAACGGCAGGGCGCACGAGAAGGACGGGGCGCCGCACGTCGACGGCTCCGAACGAGGGGGCGCTGCGACTCCTCCGAACAGAGGATCAGGGCCGACACAGCCGACCAACGAGACGGTGAGGAGCGCGCCGACGGCCGCTGCGCCGAGCCGCGGCCGTCGAAACGATGTCGTTCGGATGTCCCCCATAGGCCGCTGAGCGTACACCTCGGCCGGCGACGGAGGGAAGTGCGGGGGTGGTTCTTCCCGGCGTCGTTCAGACGGTGCCGGGCGGGGGCGGCGGTGCCACGGAGCCCGGAGGCGGCGGCGGAGCGACCGCGGGAGCAGGGGGCGGCGGCGGGGGCGGGACGGAGCCAGCGGGAGCCGGGGGCGGCGGCGGGACCGAAGCGGCACCCGGCGCCGGTGGAGCAACCGCTGCCGCAGCGGCCCCGGGGGGCGGCGGGCCGGTGGTCGTGCCACCGGTGGCGAGGCGCCCGCCCGCCTGTTGCTCGAGTCCTCGGAGCCGTTCGACGAGCTGGGCGATCTCGCCCTCGGTCCGCTCATCGGCACGGCCCTGCTCGCGCTCGAAGACCTTCGCTCCGAGATCGCGGAACAGCGGCTCCGCCTCCCGATTGGGGTTGGGGCCGTCGAGCCCCTGCACCGCTTGCTCGGCCTTGGCGGCGAGCTCCTTTGCCTTGTCCATGAATCCCATCGAGGCTCCTTCGTCCTCCCGGGCAGCGCACCCGGGCCGTCGCGGCTCCAGGGTAGAGGTCGCACTTGTAACGTGGTCATCATGTCTGACACCTCCCCGGTCTCCACGACCGTCGACGGCGATGTGGCCGTCATCACGCTCGACGACGGCAAGGCCAACGCCATCTCCTTCGAGGTCCTCGACGGCCTCAACGCCGCGCTCGACGCTGCGTTCTCGAGCGCCAAGGCCATTGCGCTCATCGGACGCGAGGGCAAGTTCTCGGCCGGGTTCAACCTCAAGATCATGACCGGCGACATCGCCGACGCCCGCCGCCTCCTCGGCGGCGGCGCCGAGTTGGGCATCAAGATCCTCGAGGCCCCGATCCCGCTGGTGCTCGGCGTCACCGGGCATGCCCTGGCCATGGGCGGCATCCTCACCACCACCGCCGACTACCGGGTCGGTGCCGCCGGCGACTACAAGCTCGGCCTCAACGAAGTGGCGATCGGCATGCCCGTTCCGAAGTTCGCCGTCGAGCTGACCCGCGACCGCCTGGCCAAGAAGTGGTTCACCCGGTGCATCCAGCACGCCGAGCTCTGCTCACCTGAGCAGGCCGTCGACGCCGGCTTCCTCGACGAGGTCGTCCCACTCGCCGACGTGCGCGATCGCGCCGTCGCCGTCGCACAACGGCTCGCCGACACCGTGCACCCCAAGCCGTTCCGGGTGACGCGCACGACGATCCGGGGAGCGCTCGCCGCCGACCTCCGCGAGTCGCTCGCCGAGGATCTCGCACTGTTCGACGTCGCGACGCCGTCATGACCGATGAGCCGGCCGGCATCACCTTCTATTGGCGGCCCGGCTGCGGGTTCTGTGCCCGCCTCGAACGGGCGTTGGTAAAGGCCGACATCCCGCTCGAACGCCACAACATCTGGGACGACCCCGCCGCTGCTGCCGCGGTCCGATCGATCGCCCGCGGCAACGAGACGGTGCCGACGCTCGTCATCGGCCCCGTGGGCATGGTCAACCCGTCGCCCCGAGAGGTGGTCGACGCCATGCGCGAGCACACTCCCGACCTCCTGCCCGAGGCGCTCCGCTGAGCGAGGTCCGCCCCGACCGTCAGTAGTCGAGGAGCTTGCGGTGCACCGCGGTGCACGGTTGCGCGTTGCACGTGTCCTCGACACGACCGTCGGGCCGGAGGAACAGGTCCTTCTGGAGGATCGACTCGGGCGCACGACGGGGGTCCTCGTGGGAATCGGCACACTCGGTGTCCCGCTCACGGTCGTCCTCGGAGAGCGTCGAACAGGCGGCAGCGAACTCCGGTGACGCGGCCGGAGTGATGTTGCCCGCTGGAGGAGGAAGCGTCCCGCTGTCCCAGTAGACGAGTACCGACTCGTCGGTCGGGAACTCGGTCTGCACCTTCAATCCGTAGAAGGGCTTGGCGTCGGGATGGCGACCGTCGGCCAGCGCCGGACCTCGAACGACCGCGCCGATCGTACGGGCCTCCATCTCGGCAGCGACCGTGGCGACCTGATGATCACCGAAGCCGACGTGGAGGAGCACCTGGTGGTTCGGCGTGCCGTCGTAGGGGTCGGCGGTCATGTGCTGTGCGTACCCGTTGGCCTCGCCGCGGTCCCAGAGCATCGAGAGCAGCGGGTAGATGATCGCCTGGTCGATGTGGTCGGGGTAGGCGCCGCGCAACACCTGGAAGTAGGTGTTGAAGTCGACGCTGCGCGAGAGGAGCAACGCGTAGTCCATGCCCGGGACACCGAGCACGGCCTTGGTCCACTCGGTCGAGACCGCCGTGGCAGCGCCGCCCATGATGCCGCCCTGGCTGTTGCCGTCGTAGTACACCTCGGCGCGGTCGATGATGCTCGTTCGGCCCGTGTTGAGGAATGCCTCGTGCGACGAGAACCCTCCGTCGGCCTTCATCACCCGCGCCAGGAACAGGGAGTTGAGGATGCCCTGCTGACTGCGGTCGGGAAGGCTGGGGAACTTCGACAGGTCGTTGAGGATGGCGACCGCGTTGCCGACGTCGCCCTCGCTCATGCCGATCCAGTCGGTGGCGCAGTACATCATGTCGTTGGTCGATGCGATCTTCGCGACCTGCGAGTTCTCTGCCTCGCCGGCGCTTCCGAGGAGTCCGTGTCCGTACACGACCGGCCGCGTGGTGCCGCCCGCCCCGTCGAGCGCGACAGTCGGGATCTGGCACGTGAAGTTCGCGGCGTAGTCGTACCCGGCGTAACTCGGAACGCTGTCGCTCTCGGCGCCGGTCAGGCGGGAACCCGGCTCGGCCGCACCCGTGAGGTACGACGGCACGTCGAAAGTGCCGATGACCCGGCGACCGATGCCGTCGGGGAGGTCGTCGGTGACCACCTCGTTCACGGTAAACCTCGGTGCGGCCGTACCGAGGCGTTCGAACGCGTCGTCCCGCATCGTCAACAGACGTTCCGACAGGTTTCGCTCCGAGGCAACCGTGAAGTCCCAGGCGGCGTACAGGGTCGAACGATCCGCACCGAGCCCGGCCGCCGCCTCGAACAGCGCCTCCATGTCCGGCCGCCGATCCTCGACGGCGGCGAGCTCGGTGGTCAGGCGATCGCGGTACACGCGGAACCCGAGGGACGCTTCGAGCGGTGTCCCCGACGAGTCGACCAGCGCGCCCAGCACGACCCCGATGTGGTGCCCCTCGGGCAGCGCTGCCGCGGGCCGGATGATCAGCAACTGCTGTCCCGCCGGCGCGTTGGAATCGAGTTCGACCCAGTGGGCGAGCCGTTCGCCGGTATCGAGGTCGATCACGATCGTGGGGGACGACTCCTCCATCGACTGACCGATGTCCCCGATCGGCGGGGCCTCACTGGCGGCCAGGTCGACGTCGGGAGCGCTCACCAACATGGGGGTACCGGGGCTGAATCCGTCGTTGCGGTTCCACTCCGTCACGTCGAGCGTGCTCCCGCTGGCGTTGGCCAGCTGTCCCTCGGGCAGATGGACCCGCAGCTTCGTGTCGGTCGAATCGCTCGCTTCGGTGAACCGGTTGCTCGGGAAGGGCAGCAGGCACCGCGTGGTGTCGATCTCGTCGCACGAACCGTCGCCGACATCGGTGGCGAGTTGTGCCGCGTCCTCCGCATCGATCGGCGTCGCCCGCGGAGCCGTGACCGTGGTGGTCGTGGCAGCGGCGTCCTCGGGAGCGTCGTCGTCGGAGCACCCGACGGTCACCGCGGCGACCAGGAGGGCGGCGCACACCGTCCGGGCCACGGCCGCCCGGCGCGTCGATCGAACCAGCACTCTCGCCATCGAATCCCCCCGGATCCTCGACGGCGATCGCTGAGACCGCCGGTGAACGGCCCGAGACTACGTGCCTAGAGAAGCACTCGGCCGCATTGCGGCCAGGCCCGGGCACCACGCTGGTTGAACAGCAGCCGGGCACGGGCATCCTGTTCGAGTGGCAGCGCCCCGGCGGGGTCGCCCTTGCCGCCCATCGCGGCCCACGTCTGCATGTCGAACTGATACGCACCGCGATAGCGACCGCTGCGACTGACGGCGCGGTAATTGCCGCCGGACTCGCAACGCCGTACCTCTGCCCACGCCTCGGCCGAGGGGCCGCCGTCGGGCAGGTCGGGCAGCGGCGCCGACGGTTCGGTGAGGATCACGATGCCTCCGCCCACTGCCGGCGTGGCCGCCGGGGTCGCGGCCGGCACCGCACCGGCCCGGGCGGGCGGCGCCGTGGCGGCGGGGGCGTTGCGGGACTCCTTCGCAGCCTTCGCCGTTCGCTCGGCATCGGCACGGGCCTGCGCTGCGGCAGCCGCCGCGGCCTCCGCCTCGTCTGCTGCCGCCTGGGCGACCTGCCGTTCGGCGTCCGCCTCGGTCGCTCCGGCCTGGAACACGGCGTCGAGGGCGTCGGCGACTTTGCTGGCCAGCGCCTCTCGCTGTTCGGACAGTGCAACGAGCTTCGGGTCGTTGTCGCGCTTGAGTGCCTCGTAGGCCGTCATCGCGTCGGCCCAGTCGAGGGTTCGGCTCTGGGAGAACGTCCGGCGACCCGACAGTTCGGCGAGGTCGCCATGGGTGAAGAACTCGAAGGCCCGGTCACCGTCACCACCGCTGATGAACGCCGTGATCGCGCTCCGCCGCATCTCCGACCGGGCCGCCTCGAGATCAGCGGCCAGTTCGGCCGCACCGGCGAACTCGGCGTCGAGCCGGGCGGTCAGTTCGTCGAGCTGCGCGGCGAGCTCGGCATGACGGCGGTCCGCCGCGACTCGGGACGCCTTCGCCGAGGCCAGCGCCTCGGTCGCGACCGCGACATCGCGAGTCGTCGCCGCGGATGCCGAAGCCGTCGACAGTGCCAACGCTCCGACCCCGAACGTCGGGGCGCCGAGCGACGTGGCCAACACCGAGATCACGATCACGCGCGACGTCGGGCGGAAGCGCTGCGAGCCGCGGGACCGACGGTGGGGCCGCCCGGGACGGGTGCGGGAGCGGGTGGGTCGACGTGGGTGCATGGACAGCAGAGGAGCCGCGTGAACCGGTCGATTCGTGCGAACGGGCACGATCCTTGTCATGGAACTGCAACAAAAGCAACCGCATCCCCCACTTCGAGGGGTCGATGGTGTACGAGCTACGCCGAAATGTCAGGCGAGTGTGACGAGGATCTCGTCGATGATCGCCTCGGTTGTGTCGGGGTGCAGGATCGCGAACCGCAGGATCGTCTCCCCCTCCCACCGCGACGGCAACACGAATCCGACGCCGTCTGCCAACAGCTGCTCGGACCACGCGTCGTACTGCTCGTCGGTCCAACCTCGACGACGGAACATGACGATCGACAGGTCAGGCGGGCGCACCAGTTCGAGTTCGTCGATCGCCTCGATTCGACGGGCCGCATAGTCGGTCACCTCGAGGGCGCGATCGACCGCGCGCCGGTACGCGCCGAGCCCGTGGGTCGCGAGACTGAACCACATGGCCAGGCCCCGGGCCCGGCGGGTGAGGTGGTAGGCGTAGTCCGTCGGGTTCCACTCGCCCTCGTCGGCGTGGATCGAGTCGAGGTAGGACGCGTTCTGCGTGTGCACCCCTTTGGCGAGGGCCGGCCGCCGGTAGAGGAGGATGGCGCAATCGAGCGGGGCGAACAGCCACTTGTGCGGGTCGACGATCATCGAGTCGGCTCGCTCGATGCCGTCGTAGCGATGACGGATCGTGGACGACAGGAGCCCCGCCCCGCCGTACGCAGCGTCGACGTGGAACCAGATGTGGTGATCGCCGGCGACGGCGGCGATGCCGGCCAGATCGTCGATGATGCCGGCATTGGTCGTTCCCGCCGTGGCCACCACGGCACAGAACGTGGACGGGTCGGGATCGGCCGCGACCACCGCCGCCACCTGCTCACCGATCATCCGTCCGTCCACCGCTGGCACCGTCACCACGTCGCAGTCGAGAATGCGGGCCGTGTTGGTGACCGACGAGTGCGTCTGCTCGCTGGCGAGGATCCTCATGCGCGCCCGGTCACCCCGACGGTGCCGGGCAACGTCACGCGCCACCGTCAGCGCCGACAGGTTGCCGGCGCTGCCGCCCGACAGGAAACACCCGCCCGCGCCCGCAGGCAGGCCCGCGAGATCGGCGACGGCGCGGAGCACCTGGTTCTCGGCGTGGATCGCGCCGGCCGACTCGAGCCAGGAGGTGCCGTTGAGCGACGACGCCGACACCACCATGTCGAACAGCATCGAGGCCTTGGTCGGCGCCGCGGGGATGAACGACAGGAACCGCGGGCTGTCGACCGAGATCACCGCGGGCGACAGGATGTGCTCGTACTGGTCGAACACGAGGTCGGGGTCGTTGCCCGACTCTCCGATGAGCGACGGGGCCTCGCGGTCGAGCGTGGCGGCGTCGCCGCGATGGTCGAGCGGAACCGGCTCGAAGCTCAGTCGCTCACGGACATAGGCCGTGGCCCGCTGGAGGATGCGCTCGGTGGTCTCGTCGAAGTGGTGCACGGTGACGGCAAGCCGTCAGTTGCTGCTGCGGCGGGCGACGACGATCGATCCGACCACGACGGCGATGGCCGTGACCGCCACGGCGAGCAGCACCTTGGGGTCGGGACGCGACGAGCCCGTCGGAGCCACCGGCTGGTCGGGCACGGAGCGAGGCGCCCGTTCGTCGTCGGACACGACGGACAGGTGGGTGCGTTGGGGCGCGGTCGGAGCGACCGACGCCGACGAGTCGGCGGGACCGAGCAGCGCGTCGACGGGCGCCGACTCGTCGTCGACGGGGACCAGCTTGGGGCGATTGGCCTTCGGGTCATAGGGCGGCATCGGCGACTCCGTCTCGCGAGGCTTCGGGATGTGACGGCGCTGCCGGAACCAGCCGGTCGAGCACCGCGTCGAACTGCGCTGCGGCCTCGGCGGCACCGGCCCGCGTGACCGCGGTGATCGGCAGCGACTGGGCCGACGCTTCCGCCACCGCCGCCTTCAGCGCGATCGCCGGGCGGATGACGTCGGGTCCATAGGTCTCGACCAGCTGCTCGTCCCAGTACCGGGCGTCGCGGGTGCGGGCGAGCCGGTTGACGACGACGCCCGAGAGTGTCGGCGTGCCGTTGCGGCGCTCGGCGATGCGGCTGATGTTGCGCAGGATCTGGGCGACGCCGTCGACGGCCCAGGCGCTCGGTTCGGTCACGATGACCGCGTGGTCGGCGGCGAACAGGCCGTTGATCGTGAGGAGCCCGAGCGACGGCGGGCAGTCGATGATCACGAGATCGGCATCCACACCGATGAGCGCGCGGCGGAGGCGGTCCTGTGCGCCGATGGGGTCGACGGCCATCTGGGGCTCGAGCTGCGCGAGGTCGGGCGAGCTGGGTGCGAGTCGTGGGGGGACGTCGAACAGGTCGGGACCCCATCCCGTGGCGGCCACGACATCGACGAGCGCGCCGTCGGTGTCGGCCGCGAGACCGTGGGCGACGGTGTGGACGGGCGACCAGACCCCCATGCCGGAGGTCGCGTTGGCCTGCGGATCGAGATCGACGACGACGACGGAGAGGTCGCGACGCGCCGCAACGGCGGCGAGACCCAGTGCGACGGTCGTCTTGCCCACCCCGCCCTTCTGGTTGACCACCGCCAGCGTCGTCATCGGAGGATCACGCTAGCGGTTGCCGCCCAGAAAGGGGTGGGTGGGCCGTGACGGAAACGTTGGAGCGTCAGGCCGTGGGCGCGAGGCCACCGATGAGGCGGCGGGTGGCGTCGGTCAACGAGTCGATCGGCGCGGTGCCGATCTTGAGGGCCTTCACGACCACACCGCCGAAGATCCATGCCACGAACACCTGCCGGAGCGCCTCGGTGTCGATGGAGGTGTCGATGTCGCCACGCTCACGCGCCACGTTGATGCGCTTCATGAGGATCTCGACGAAGCCGTCGAGCGCCGTCGCAAGGACTTCCTTCGCCTCGTCGGAACGCGACGCGAGCGCCAGCGCCTCGAGGAGGAGGAGATCGAGTTTGGTCGGCGCGCCCGAGCTGAAGCCGGCGAGGAGGTCGGCGATCGAGTCGGGGGTGTCGGCGGCGGCGTCGATCTGATCGGCGAGGCCGGTCATGATCGTCTGGCCCTCGCGGATGATCGCCTCGCCGAGCAAGGCGGTGCGGCTCGGGAAGTGGACATACAGCGCGCCCGACGTGAAGCCGGCGCGACGGGCGATGTCCTGCACACGGGTACCGCCGTAGCCCTTTTCGAGGAACACTTCGATGGCGGCGCGCACGAGCCGTTCACGAGTGTCGAGATCGGGTTCCTGCTTCGCAGCACCATGATCCTTGATTGCGACAAAATCCGATCCCACTGGTCCTCCTCGGTTCGGTGAAAAGTACCCACCGTGTGCGGTCCCCAATCAAACCACACATAGTTTCAATTGCAAAGATAGCCCATTATAGCACCGTTAGGTAATTTTCCTGTTCGGTGAAGGAGTGGAGTCACCCAGCGGGCTCCGCTGACCCTCCGGCTGCACCCTTCAGCTCGACGAGGCCGGGTTCGATGTAGATCAGGCGGGCCGTCGGCACTGCGGCCCGGATCGCGATCTCGGTCTCGTCGATCGCCGCGGCGAGCCCCTCGATGGACAGTCCCGGGTCGTAGGCCACCTTGGCCGCGACGAGCAGCTCCTCTGGACCGAGATGTTCGGTTCGGATGTGCACGAGTCGCCGACTTCTCGGGTCGTCGTCGATCGCCGCACGGATCGCCGCCTGCTCGCGAGGCGATGCCGCCTCGCCGATGAGCAGGCTCTTCATCTCGACGGCCAACACCACGGCGATGACCCCGAGGAGACCGCCGATGATCAACGTGCCGACGCCGTCGAACACCGGGTCGACCTGCCAGGCCAGGAGGAGCGCCACGAACGCCACCACGAGGCCGATCATCGCCCCGGTGTCCTCGAGCAGGACGACGGGCAGTTCCGGCGTCTTGGCGTGGCGGATGAAGTCGAACCACCCCTCGCCGTTGCGGAGGTGGTCCGCTTCCTTCACGGCCGTCCGGAGCGAGAACCCCTCGAGCCCGAGCGCCACCCCCAGGATCGCAATCGCGACGATCGGCGACTCGACCGCCTCGGGGTGCTCGAGCTTGTGGATGCCCTCGTAGATCGCGAAGACCGACCCCAGCGTGAACAGCACCAACGCCACCACGAAGGCGTAGAAGTAGCGCTCGCGGCCGTACCCGAACTGGTGCTCGTCGTCGGCCGATCGCAGGGACCGCCGCCCACCGATCAGGAGCAGCGCCTGGTTGCCGGTGTCGGCGAGGGAGTGGATGGACTCCGCGAGCATCGAGGACGCGCCCGTGATGAGGAAGCCCACGAACTTGCCGACGGCGATCCCGAGGTTCGCGAGGAACGCGGCAATGATCGCCTTCTTGCTACCACCGGCTGACATCGGGCTCCTCACGGGTCGGACGGAGCGACACTCCGCCGTCTGCGAGGCTGGATCCTATGCCCGAGCTCCCGGAGGTGGACACGATCCGATCCCAGCTCGACCCGGTGTTGACCGGGCGGCAGCTGGTCGCCGGTTGGAGTCACCCGTCGGCCAAGTTCACCGATGCCGTCGAGGCCGTCGGGACGACGATCGATGCCGTGGGCCGTCGGGGCAAGTACCTCATCAATCCTCTCGACGACGGCCGCGAACTCATCGTCCACCTCGGCATGACCGGCTCGCTCCGGGTCACCGCCCACCCCGCAACCGACGACGACCCGTACGTGCGGGCATGGTGGGACCTCGACGACGGCAACCGCCTCGTCTTTCGCGACGTACGGCGTTTCGGACGGATCGCCGTGCTCGAAGCCGGCCGCTACGACGGCATGCCCACACTCGCGTCGCTCGGGCTCGACCCGTTCGATCCGGCCTTCGACGGCGACGCGCTGTGGTCGGGCCTCCGGTCGAGCGGTCGACACCTCAAGACCCAGCTCCTGTCCCAGCGCCCGGTGGCGGGCGTCGGCAACATCTACGCCGACGAGGCGTTCTGGCTCGCCGGTGTGAACCCGGCCGATCGACGCATCACCCGGCCCCGCGCTGCGGCGCTGGCCGATGCGATCCGCACCGCGTTGCGCTCCGGCCTCGACCACGGCGGCACGACGCTGCGCGACTACGTCGACGCCGACGGACGCAGCGGCGACAACCAGCACCACCTTCACTGCTACGGACGCGGAGGCGAACCGTGCGAACGCTGCGCCACCCCCCTCCGTCGTCGTGTGCTCGATGCACGCACGACCACCTGGTGTCCGGTCTGCCAACCTCGACGCGGCTGACGCCGGACCGCTCACAGTTCCCTCACACCTCACCCACGGGGCCCTGACATCGCTCGTCGATGGTGGCTCCATGATCCAACAGCTCAAGCGCACCACCGTCCGATCCGTCGCCACCGCCGCCCTCGTGGTGGCCATCGCCGTCCCGGCGGGCTGGGCGCTCGCTCCCGCCGGAGCAGCTCCGCCGGCCGAGGCGCCGGCGGTCGCCGCGGGCTCGGGCCCGACGTCGACCACTCCCTCCGGAGCGGACACCCGGGACGCCGCCCGTGCCGAGCGACGCGCCGAACGACGCTCCGAACGCGAGGCGCGCCTGGCGGAGCGGCTCGGCGTCTCCCCCGACGAACTGCGCGAGGCCCGGCTCGACGTACTGCAGGAGCTGCTCGACGAGCGCGTCGCCGACGGCCGAATCACCGAGGAGCGCGCCGCCCGGGTGATGGATGCGGCGCGGTCCGGCACGCTGCGGGAGCTCCGCCGGGAACTTCGCGCCGAGCGAGCAGCTCGCCGGTGAACGCTCCGCCCGGCGCGGTGAAACGGACCGATGGGAGAACTGCCCAGGTGCCGTGTTACGGTTTCGTGACGATCCACTGGGCCGATTCGGCCGGGTGTCCCGGCTCAGGACGCTCACGTAGGATCCGACCGACCCGAGATGCGACGACGACACACCCACCCCTCACCCCTGCGCCACGCCAGGGTTGCGATCGTCACGGTGGTCCTCACCGGCCTGGTCCTCCCGACCGCCGGCGCCACGCCGCTCGGCCCCAAGCCGTCGTCGGCGGACGCCAAGCTGCGGGAGCTGCAGAAGAAGCGTGAGCAGGTCCGCGCCGCCAAGGCGAAGTCGGCCTCGAGCGTCGACGCCCTGCAGGCGACCGACGCCGAGATCCAAGAGGCCCTCGCCGACCTCAACAACAACATCGAGGGCCAGACCGCCCTGCTCGAGGAGTCACAGCGCGCCGTCGCTGCCGCCGAGGCCGAACAGGCCGAGGCGAAGGCGTCCGAAGCCAAGAACATCGAGGAGTTGTCGACGCTGCGCACCTCGATCAAGGACCAGGCGATCCGAGCGTTCATCGAGTCACCGTCCGACGAGACGCTCGACCTGTTGTCCGCCGATTCCCTCGCCGACGCCGCCCGCGAACGGACGCTCCGCTCGGTGCAGGCCAGCAACTCGCTCGACGCCACCGAGCAGTACAAGAAGGTGCAGGAAGACCTCGCCATCGCCCGCGCCAAGTCCGAAGCGGCGGCCGCCAAGGCCAACACCCGCCGCCAAGACGTCACCGATCGTCTCGCCCGGCTCGAATCCGCCCACGACGAGCAGGAGAAGTTCGCCGCCGAGGTCGACAACCGTATGGACGCCGCATTGGCCGAGGCCGATGCCCTCAAGGAACTCGACGGCGCCCTCTCGAGCTCGATCTCCAGCCAGCAGCAGGCCATCGCCGCCCAGCTGGCCGCCCAGCGAGCGGCGGCAAAGACCCGCGGCCGCTCGTCGGGATCGCCGGGCAGCAGCGTCGCGATCCCGGCCATCACCGACGGCGGCTCGATCGTGACGGTCAACGGAATCCGCGTCCACAAGGACATTGCCGACAACCTGGCCAACCTGCTGAACGCGGCGTCAGCGGCGGGGATCCAGCTCGGCGGCGGGGGCTACCGCGACCCCCAGGCCCAAATCGCCACCCGCCGGAACAACTGCGGGTCCAGCTCGTACGCGATCTACCAGGCGCCGGCGTCCTCGTGCAGCCCTCCGACGGCCCGGCCCGGCCAGTCGATGCACGAGCGTGGGCTCGCCGTCGACTTCACGAGTGGCGGCGGAACCCTCACCCGGGGCAGCGCCGCCTTCGCCTGGATGAAGGCCAATGCCGGCCAGTACGGCTTCTACAACCTGCCGTCGGAGCCGTGGCACTGGAGCACCAACGGCAACTGACCGTCGGAGACGATGTCAGCCAGTGAGTCCGGCTTCAGCGCCGTCGGTCGCAACGTCGTCGGCGTCCACCGCCTCGGTGAGGTCGATGACCGCCGAAGCCCCACCGCTGCCGAACACTTCCGCTGCGAGGTCGAGGTCGGCGAAGACCACCCGGTTGCGACCCAGATCCTTGGCCTGGAGCAGCCCGGCGTCGGCGATACGGATGATGCCGTCGACGGTGTCGGCCGACGACGAGTGCGTCACACCGAAGCTGCAGGTGAACGGCGGCAGGCCGGCCGCTTCGATGGCCTTCTCGAGGGCAAGACGGATGCGCTCGATGACCTCCATCGCCTTCTTGACCGTGAGCTCGGGGTAGACGAGGACGAACTCCTCACCGCCGTAGCGGGCGACGACGTCGTGCCCACGCACGTTGTCCTCCAGCACCTTCGCGAAGAGCTGCAGGGCGCGGTCGCCGGTCTCGTGGCCGTAGTTGTCGTTCAACGTCTTGAAGAGGTCGACGTCGGCAACCGCCAGGGCGAACGACACCTGGCCACGCAGCAGGTCGTTCAAGCGGGCCTCCAGCATGCGGCGATTGGCCAAGCCGGTGAGGCCGTCGGTGCTCGCCTGCAACCGGGTGGTCTCGAGGGTGCGCTGCGCGCCGACGCGCACGCCGACCTGGCCGGCGAGCGTCACGAGTTGCTCCACCACCTCGGGGTCGGGCGGCTCGTGCTCGGGTGCCGTCACGTGCACCACGCCGAGCAGGTGGCCGTTGACGCCAACGGGGACACACGCCGCCGAACAGGGCGACTCGTGCAACCGGAGCTGCGGACACGCATTGATCGCCGACGGGCCGTCGAAGACGACGGCCTGGGCGCGGCGCATGGCGGGACACGCTTCGGCGGTCTCGACGGGACAACCGCCGGGACCTGACGACGGGTTCGTCGACACCTGCCAGAGGCGGGGTGACGTCGGCTCGTTGACCAGCAACTCCCCCGGGTTGTCCGGGGTCAGGATGGCCAGCGCCTGCTCGAGGATGCGGTAGACGTCGGTCTCCCGATCGGCCAGGTCGAGGGCATCGCTGACCATACGCAGCTGGGCGTCGCGCTCGGCGATGGCAGTGAGGCGGCGCACGCGGGCGCTCACCGAGTCGGCCATCACGTTGAACGAGCGGGCGAGCGTGCCGACCTCGTCCGGTGCGATCTCCGATCGCGATCGGAGATCGCCGTCACCGAAGCGGCGCAGGGTCCGCCCGAGCGAGCGCACCGGCGCGACGACCGATCGTCCGATGATCCTGCCGAGTACCACGAGGGCGATCGAACCCAGGGCGAACAGCAACATGACAACGACGATCGCCGTCGTCCGGAGCGACTCGGAACGGTCGATCTCGTCGAGCTGGCGGTCACGGAGCTGGTCGTCGACGCGCCGCTGAGCGGCGAACGCATCGTCGTACTCCGCTGCAGCCGGTCCATCTCCTCGAGCTGCGACGTACGCGTCGGTCGCGGCGCCCGCCTGATCGACGGCGAACGCGGAGATCCATGGACGCGCCTCGTCGGCGGCGTCCGCTGCGAGCGAGTCGAGGCGACGAGTGACGTCGGGCCCCTCGGCGTCGGCGGCCTCGACGAGTCGGAGTTCGGCGAGGACCGCGGCGCTGGCCTCCTTGGCGGCGCTGACACCGGCGATGTCCCGGCCTGCCGAACTGATCCGAGCCAGCCCCCAGATCGAGGCGAGCACGACCAACGCAGCGAGGGTGACCGACCCGAGCGTCAGGAAGAGGAGACGGCCCGAGATGGTCGTGGCACGCAACGAACTCTCGTCGAGTGGGGCGTCCACGTGCTCCTCCGCTGCCGACGTCGACGCCGGCGGGACGGCCTGGGCGGCACGGCGCCGAGCGGCACGGGCGCCGGGCGTGGGAATGAAGTCGTCCGACCGGTCCGTGTCGTCCGGCTCGCCGGCATCGCCGGCATCGCCGGCATCCGGATCGTGCTCGGCATCGATGGCGCCTTCGAGGTCGGCGTCGG
>CALMLJ010000525.1 GCA_937868025.1 uncultured Acidimicrobiaceae bacterium | reverse complement strand
GCGGAACCGCCACGGTCAGCCGCCCGGCTTGCGGGCGAACCCGGTGAGATTCCGGGGCCTGAGAGAGGCCACACAGATCGTCATCCGAAGGTCCGCGTTGGTGGCGGTTGAGCGTGACGGTTCTGCGAGGTCGACGCCTGACCCCGGTGGCCAGTTCCCGATCTGGGTGCGACGACGCTCTTGTGATGATGGTGCACCCGACCGGCCCCGATGTCAACGAAAGAGATGCTCACTATCTCTTCAGGAGATGACAGTTGCGTCATGGATTAGTGTTCGGGTGTGGCACGACACGACCGACACCTCGACGCGCTCCGTTCCCTCCGACTGTTCAGCGCCTGCACCACCAGGGAACTCGAGCAGATCGCCCGACTCACCGACGAGGTCGCAGTGCCGGCGGGCCACCGCATCGTCACCCAGGGTGAACCCGGGCGCGAAGCATTCGTGATCGTCGACGGGACGGCGTCGGTCCTGCTCGGAGAATCACCGATCGCCGACCTCGGTCCGGGCCAGCACTTCGGCGAACTCGCACTCCTCGACGGGGGCACGCGCACGGCCAACGTCGACGCCGTCACCGACGTGACGCTGCTCGTGATCCACCGACCGGCGTTCATGGGCCTGCTCGACGAACAACCCGGCATCGCTCGCCGCGTCATGGCGACGATGGCGAGCATCATCCGAGACCTCGAGAGCGTCCCCGCCGGGTGAACGTGCAGCGACGCCACAGGCGTCTTCTGGGTTACGTCGCCACGAGCAGCACCGAGTACCTTGGCCCACATGACTGCGTCTGAGACGATCGACACCGCAGCCGAGAAGCGCTTCCGGCCCCGCCACATCCCGCTGATCATCGGCTTCGGCTTCGCCGGGGTGACGGCGCTCAGCTTCGCCGCCGAGAAGTTGTGGGCCGAGGAATGGCAGGTCGAGTACCTGCAGGACCACACGGTCACCCGTGAGTACTTCTTCAACATTCCCCACATGGTGAGTGCGGCGTTCTACGTCGTCACGATCATCAGCATCGTGTACGGCGCGATCACGTTCTCGAACCGCATGCGCAACTGGTCCCGAGGCGGCCCCGAGGCCCGCAAGACCACCAAGAAGAACGTGCAGAAGCGCGCCATGCGCGTCCGCGCGGGCCTCTACATGCAGACGCTGCTGCGCGACCCCGCCGCCGGCATCATGCACTCGCTGATGTACTTCAGCTTCCTCATCCTGCTCGCCGTCACGACCATCGGTGAGATCAACCTGCAGGCGCCGGTCGACCTCAAGTTCCTTCACGGCGACACCTACAAGGCCTTCTCCTTCGTCGCCGACGCTGCCGGCCTGGCCTATGTCATCGGGGTCGGCTGGGCCATCGTGCGCCGTTACGTACAGCGCCCGTACCGCATCCGCATCAAGTCCAAGCCCGAACACGCGCTCATCCTGGGCGTCATGCTCTCGATCGGCCTGACCGGGTTCGCCACCGAGGCCTTCCGCATCGCCATCCAGGGCATGCCCGACTTCGAGAAGTGGTCGTTCATCGGCTACCCGCTCGCCAAGATCTTCGAAGACGCCGGCTACCTCGTCGGCGCCCAGCGCACCGCGTGGGTGCTCCACATCGCCAGCTTCATCGTGTTCATCGTGATCCTGCCGTCGACGATGCTGCGCCACATCTTCACATCGCCGATCAACATGTACCTGAGCGAGCGAGACCGCCCCAAGGGCGCCATGAAGGCGATGCCGAACCTGACCGAGACCGAGCTCGAGAGCTTCGGCGCCTCGGTCATCGAGGACTTCACCTGGAAGCAGCTCCTCGACACCGACTCGTGCACGATGTGCGGTCGCTGCACGTCGGTGTGCCCGGCGCACGCGACCGGCAAGCCGCTCGATCCCCGCGAGATCGTGCTCAAGACCGGCGAGGTCATGGCCGCCACCGGCGACCCCGTCGTCACCCCGCCGATCGGCACCGTCGCCGACATCACCATCGGCGCCAACAGCCTCTTCGAGCGCATCTCGACCGAAGAGGTGTGGGCGTGCACGTCGTGCAAGGCGTGCGACGAGATCTGCCCCGTCAACATCGAGATCCTCGACAAGATCCTCGACATGCGTCGCTACCTGACGCTCATGGAGTCCGACTTCCCCACCGAGCTCGGCGGCGCCTTCCGCAACATGGAGAACAGCAACAACCCGTGGGGCATGAGCCAGACCGAGCGCGCCGACTGGGCCAAGAACCTCGAGGGCATCACCGTCCTCGCCGGCGGCGAGCCCCTCGAGAGCGAGTACCTCTACTGGGTCGGCTGCGCAGGGTCGTTCGACGACAAGAACAAGAAGGTCACCCAGGCGATGACGCAGCTCCTGCAGCGCGCCGACATCGACTTCTCCGTCCTCGGCCCCGCCGAGAACTGCACCGGTGACCCCGCCCGCCGCTCCGGCAACGAGTACATCTTCCAGATGCTGGCGATGCAGAACATCGAGACCCTCGACTCGATGGGCGTCAAGAAGATCATCACGCAGTGCCCCCACTGCTTCAACACGCTCGCCAACGAGTACCCCCAACTGGGCGGCAACTACGAGGTCGTGCACCACTCCCAGTTCCTCGAGTGGCTCATCGACACCGGCAAGCTCGACATGACCGACGCCAAGCTCGAAGAGCGCATCGTCTACCACGACAGCTGCTACCTCGGCCGCCACAACGACGTCTACACCGCCCCCCGCAAGGTGCTGGGCAGCCTCAAGGGCATCGAGATCGTCGAGGCCGGCCGCAACGGCACCAAGGGCATGTGCTGTGGCGCCGGCGGCGCCCGCATGTTCATGGAGGAGAACACCGGCAAGAACATCAACGTCGAGCGCAGCCAGGAACTCCTCGGCACCGGCGCCTCCCGCATCGCCACCGCCTGCCCGTTCTGTTACATCATGATCGACGACGGAGTTAAAGGTGAGGGCGTAGAGGACGATCAGATAAAGGTGGCGGACATCGCCATGCATCTCCTCGATGCGCTGGACAACCCGACGTCTGTGAGCGCTCCCCTTGCTGAAACGGCAACCCAAGACTGATACCGCCGCCCCCAAGGGTCCTCCGCGGATCCTCGTCGTCGACGACAACCCCGATGCCGCCCGCCTGCTCGGCAAACTGTTCCGGCGCGTCGGCTACGAGGTAGCCGAGGTCAGCGACCACCAGGTCGCGTTGATCACCATGATGAACGAACCGGCGCCGATCTCCGCGGTGATCGCCTCGTTCTCCACGTCCGGCAACGGGTCATGCCTCAAGCTGCTCGACGCAGTGCGGCACACCCCCGAGGCGCGGGTGAACAACCAGCGTGTGGTGCTCATCCTCGACAGCGCCCGCCAGCAGATGTTCTCGTGGCAGTCGGGTGCCGACGAGATCATCCTGCGGCCGTACCGAGCCGAGGACCTGCTCAGTGCCGTTGCCGCGACGATCGAACGGCCCGACGCCGACCGCCCGATCTACCGCCGCCAGATGATCGACGTGATCCGCGAGCAGACCACGGTTCCGAACGAGCCGAGCGAACCGACGATCGGCGCCGCTCACTTCAACTGATCTCCTCCCGGCCACGGGCTCGGG
>CALMLJ010000524.1 GCA_937868025.1 uncultured Acidimicrobiaceae bacterium | reverse complement strand
AAGCTTGATCCACCTTGAAGCCTCGGCGTCCGAGCGTCCGCGACGGCCGACGCCCGATGTCGGGTCCATCGTCTCGCGACCAGGACTTGTGTGGGCTTTGGCTCGTTGCTCCCGACCGAATCGACCCATGACCACTGCTCCGTCTCCTGCGAGAGGGTGCGATGTCATCGAGCGCTCACGCACCGACTTGGGCACCACGACATCCCGTGTTCCGCTCACGAGGGCCCGCATCCACGGCCTCGCCGTTCCACACGGCGTCGAGCGTCGGGGGGCGGGAGAGCTCAGCCGCTCGGCCCGCTTCGTCGGTGGTCAGGAGCCCCTACTGCAGCGCGCCTGACCATGGGTCTGAACACCAACCTGAACACCAACCTGAACACGAGAACGTGTCCCAACTCGCAGCGGGTCCGATTCCAACCCGTGCGCCCCCTGGAGAGGGACCGTTGTGCGGCTTTCAGCGGTCCTCAGCGGACGATGACGGCCGAACTCCGGGGGTACGCCGACCGGGCGGACCTCGGCGAACGCGTCCGGGCCAGCGCGATCGCGGGATATCTCGCGGGATGGCGTGAACGGTCGAGCTCGCGTGTGATCTGGCCGTGCCGCCACCTTCCCGCCGCCACTCGGCCCAGATGTCGGTGCATTCGTCCCGAGCTCGTGACACACCGCACCGGACGGCCTGCCCGACGAGTCACCGGATACGACAAGCGATGTATCTCTTAGGTCGGGAGGGACTGGCACCGTTCGCGTGATTGAGTTGGCTTGCCGGCGGGAAGGCGACGGCGCGCCGAGCGCGAAGTAGCCGGGGCCGATCAGCGGCAGACGACTGGTGTGTGACCTTGCCCTCGCGACCGCTGGGCACCCGACGCCGGTCGTGCTCAGGTGTTGAGCGCCACTCGTTCGTCGCCTTCGAATCGTGTCTCGCCGTCACGCCACAGGCACTGGCCGATAATCGTCGCTATCAGGGTGCCGCACACCATGAACATGATCGGCAGTCCGACCACAAGGACGAACACCATGGCCGCTGCGCCGATCACGAGCCCGACTCGCTCAGGTTCGCTGGCTTCCAGACACCTCTGCCGAGGTACCTGTTCGCCATGGCCCGGGACATGCCGATGGCCTTCTTCTTAGCGAGCGAGGCGTTGGGACCGCTCCACCCGCCATCGACGGTGTCGACGAAGATCTGCAACCAACGATCGAACAACTCCGGTGTGAACGCCTGGTGTTCGTGGAGGTGACGGTGACTTTCCAAGACATCGATGTCGTAGCCGGGCGCCAGCAGGACGACATGCAGCCAATAGTCACTGACGGATGCGATGTGTGCCTGCCAGTCGAGGTGGCCCGGGCCGCAGGTGAAATACGGCTCCAGCAGGTCGTCCTGCACGACATCCGCGTACTGCCGGGTCACCAACTCGAAGATCTCGTCGGGGGAATCCAAGTCACCTCCCCACGAGGCCACGGACCGCTCCCACGCTCGGCGCCAGCTTGCAAACGAGGGGCTTCACCGATCGGAGGAGTGGTCGTCTCCCGGTAGAACTGAACGAAGAACGTCGCGTCGGTCGACGGCTCAATCTGGTGGTCGACTCCCGGCACGATGACGACACTGTCGCCGGCCACCAGGCGCACGTCCCGTGGATCGGCGCCTACCAGATCGACGTAACGAACGGTTCCGGATCGGACGTGCAGCGTCGCCCACACCGTCGTGCGATGCACGACTTCGAGGCCTTCTGGCAGGCTGGACGCGTCGAAGACCGGGGTGTGTCGGCCATCGACCAAGCCGTCGGGAAGTCGCACATCGCTCACGTGCTCGACCTCACACTTCGCATGGCATCCCACTTCCCTCGACGGGCGGGTTGCCAAGGTCCAGAGCAACGACGTCATCGCCGGGCGCTCGCTGCGCCGGCATTCCGACGCTACACGACGACCATTCACCGCCCGCCTGCAACTGCGAGCCAGGTGACGTCGGATCCCCAGGGTCGCTCTGCCTCGACCCGATACCGAAGTCCCCAAGCGCCGCTCCCGAATCGCTGCCGAGCAGCTGGCTGCCGACAACCTGCTGGATCATGGAAGGGTGAGCAACACGTCGCCGTTGCTCAACTCCACCAGGTAGACCGGCGTCGCTCTGAGGGCCGGGAGTTGGAATGGTTCGCCGGTCACGAGCGAGAACTGCGAGCCGTGCTTCCAGCACTCAAGCACCAATTCGTCTTCGTCGACCTCCCCCTCGGATAACGACACGTTCTGGTGCGTGCAACGATCGCCGATGGCGAACACGTCGTCGCCGACCCGAACGACGGCAATCGCGAGGCCCTCGACGTCGAAGCGCTTCGCCTTGCCCGCCTCCAGTTCATCGAGCCGGCAGAGGCGGATGCAGTGGTCGCTCATCGAATGTGGCCGTGTCGACGATGGCCGCGACCCCCGAGTTCTAGGCGCCTCAACGCGCTGGCTCCCAGTGCTTCTCCAGCTCGATAACGGTAGGGAAGAGCACGTTGTTCTCCTTGTGGATGTGGAGGTGCGTGTCGGCCTCGAGCGCGTCGAGCGCCTCGTACAGGGCCCGGTAGCTGGCGCAGGCATCGTCGGGGGCGTGGTAGCCGTCGGTCTGTGAGCGCAGTGCTTCGAGGATGGACCCGGTCTGCTCGTGTTCGCGCATCATCATCGAGATGGGGTTCGCCACCGATCCACAGTGGAACGACGGCGGCGAGATCGCGGAGGCCAGCTCCCGGACCATCGGGAACAACACCCGCTCTTCCTTCGCCATGTGTGGCTCGAGATCCTCGCGGAGCGAGGTGCACAATCTTGCGACCTCCACGAGTTCGGGATGCCGCGCTCCGTGTACGCCGACCACCTTGTCGGCCAGGGCCTCGATGCGTGGCAGCTCGGCGTGGAGGTACGCGTGGTGGGTCGCCTCCAGGTGGTCGACGAGCAGAGCCGGGCTCATCGGCACCCAGTCGGGCGCCGTGCCGGCGTCGAGCCCGCCGAGTGCCTCGATGACCTCGGCGGCGTCGATGCCGGCGAGGTCACACGCATCGATAAGGGAGCGTCCGCCACCGCAGCAGTAGTCGAGATCGAACGATTCGAGCACCCGTGGTGCTCCTGGCACGAGATCGACGATCTCTGCGAGTCGGTGGTCGGTCGAGATATTCATAGTGCGCTCCTCGGGGTCGGTTCGATGATCGTGATCGCGAGCTGCGGGCAGACCTGA
>CALMLJ010000523.1 GCA_937868025.1 uncultured Acidimicrobiaceae bacterium | reverse complement strand
CGGAGTAGCGCTCCTCGTAGAACATCTCCTGCCACTGGCGGACCATGCCGAGGTACGCGTTGTTGAGGATCGCGATCTTGACGGGGATGCGTTCGGTCGCAGCGGTCACCATCTCCTGGGCCGTCATCTGGAAACAGCCGTCGCCGTCGACCGCCCACACCGTACGGTCGGGCATGCCGACCTTGGCGCCGATGGCAGCGGGGACGGAGAAGCCCATGGTGCCGAGGCCACCGGAGTTGATCCAGGTGTAGGGATGACGGAACTTCCAGTACTGCGCCGTCCACATCTGGTGCTGGCCGACGCCGGAGGCGACGATCGTGTTCTCCGGTGACAGGTCGCGGAGCTGTTCGAGCACGAACTGGGGCTTGAGGAGCTCACCCGGTTCGGACTGCACGTACGACAGCGGGTACTTCTCCTGCCAACCCGAGAGCGTCGAGCGCCACTCGGTGCGGTCGGCCTGGTTGTCGGGCGCACCGTTCGCCTTGAGGGTCCGGACGATCTCCTCGATGACCAGGCGGGCGTCGCCGACGATCGGAACGTCGGGCCGCCGGACCTTGCCGAGCTCGGCGGGGTCGATGTCGACGTGGATGATCTTGGCGTGCGGGGCGAAGGACGGCACCCGGCCGGTGACCCGGTCGTCGAAGCGGCTCCCGAGGGCGATCAGCAGATCGCTCTCCTGCATCGCCGTGACCGCCGTGTAGTTGCCGTGCATGCCCGGCATGCCGAGACACAGTTCGTGGTCGTCGGGGAACGCTCCTCGGGCCATGAGCGTGGTGACGACGGGGATGTTCGTCAGCTCGGCGAGTTCCTTGAGCGCTTCGGCGGCACGGGCCTTGAGGATGCCGCCACCGACGTAGAGCACCGGGCGCTCGGCCTGGCTGATGAGCTCGGCCGCTTCCTTGATCTTGCGGGGATGGCCCTTGGTCGTGGGCTTGTAGCCGGGGAGGCTGGCGGCGACCTCGGCGTCGGTCGGCCAGTACCACTCCATGTCGGAATTGGGGTTCTGCGGGTCGACGATGTCCTTCGGGATGTCCAACAGCACCGGGCCGGGCCGACCGGTGGTCGCCAGCAGGAACGCCTGACGGACGGCGAGCGGGATGTCCTGGGCGCTCGTGACCAGCTCGTTGTGCTTGGTGACCGACCGGGTGATGCCGATCGTGTCGCACTCCTGGAACGCGTCGGTGCCGATCGCAGCGACGGGCACCTGGCCGGTGATCACGATCATCGGGATGGAGTCCATGAAGGCGTCGCACAGCGGCGTGACGATGTTGGTGGCGGCCGGGCCGGACGTGACCATGGCGACCCCGGGACGCCCGGTGGCGTGCGCGTACCCCTCGGCCATGTGGCCGGCGCCCTGTTCGTGGCGAACGAGGATGTGGCGGATCGGGCTGTCGATGATCGGGTCGTACACCGGGAGGATGCACCCGCCCGGAAGGCCGAAGATCACCTCGACGCCCTCGAGCTCGAGCGCCTTGATCAGGGCTTGGCCCCCGTTCATGCGGACTGGTGTTGTTGCTGGCTCACCCATGTCAATCTGCCTTCGGATTTCGGTCGGTGGTGATTCTTGTCGGAACAGGAGGTCGGGGACAGTCCGGGCCAGGGCCCCGAGGAGCTGATGTTCGGGGCTTCGCCCCGAGGAGCTGACGTTCGGGCCTTCGCCCCGAGGAGCTGACGTTCGGGCCTTCGCCCCAAGGAGCTGACGTTCGGGGCTTCGCCCCGAAAAAGTCGAAAGCTCCCCGAGGGGAGCCAGAGAGCGCACGCAGGAAAAGAGCAGCTGCGGGCGCTAGGTCACTACTACGAGGATCGAGGTACGTGGAGCGGTGCAGGTCACGGGCTCTAGGTTAGCGCCCCATGGACTCCGGCGCGCCAACTCTTTCCGGCGCGCCCGAGACAACACGGTCGATCTGGCCCACCGTCGTCGGTTTCGCTGCCACTCGAATGATGGGGAACCTGTTCGTCCGGTTCCCGTACGTCTTCATCAACCAGATCTCGAGGGGCCTCGGGGTCGACGTCGCGACGCTCAACTACGTCTTCGCGGCGCGCGAACTCGGCGGGCTCGCCGCTCCGCAGGCGGGCCGCTGGGTCGATCGAGGGCACATGTCGCGGGTCATCGCCTTCGGAGGCGTGGTCGCCGGAGCGTCGTGTCTCGCCGCGGCGACGTCATGGTTCCCCCTGTTCGTCGTGATGATGGTGATCGGCGGAGCCGCCAAGATCTCCGTCGACCTGGCCCAGAACGCGTGGATCGGCCACAACGTGCCGCTCGACGAACGTGGTCGGGTCATCGGCATCATCGAGATGACCTGGGCCGGAGCGTTCCTGATCGGCATCCCCGCGATCGGCCTCGCCGTCGAGCAGTGGGGGTGGAAAGCGGCGTTCGTGACCACCGGCCCGCTCCTCGGCCTCGCGGCAGTGGCGTCGGGCGCCCGCCTCCGCGAGCCCGACTGGGTCGACATCGACGAGGAGGAGGCGCTGCTCCCAGCGGCCGTCACCGTCTCGAACCCGACCCGCCTCAAGCGGGCCGTGTGGATCTTCTGCTTCCTGCAGCCGTTCGCTCAGATGGTCGTGTTCGCCGTCAACGGCGACTGGTTCGTGACGGGGTTGAACCTCTCGACCGGCCGGCTCGGTGCCGTCACCGCGTTGTTGGGCGTGGCCGAACTGATCGGCACGATCATCACGGTGTGGGTCACCGACCGGTTCGGCTCGGTCCGCTGCGGCATGTGGGGAATGGCGATCGCGGTGCCGCCCCTCCTCGGGATCATGGTGGTCGGCACGAACGTCGTCGGGGCCGTCGGCTTGATGCTCGTGATGGACGTTGCCATCGAGCTGGCGTTCGTCGCGGTCCTCCCGCTCGTGTCCGAGCTCGACGTGAACAACCGGGGCAAAGCCGTGAGCCACGTGTTCGTGCTCATCATGGTCGCCCGGGCCATCGGTTCGGCCGTGTCGGGTCGCATCTACGAGACGGGCGGTTTCAACGCCTCGATCGCCGTCGCCGCGACGGCCTGCGCCGGGGCGACGATCGCGTTGTGGTGGAGCCATGCCGAGGTGATCCCCGAACCGGTCGAGGTGTCAGTGTGAGGCGCGGCGCGTTCCCGGGCACGTTCAACCCGCCGACCGTCGCTCACCTCGCCGTCGCCGAGGCGGCCCGCGAGCACCACCGCCTCGATCGGGTCGATCTCGTGATTTCCCGACGCCCACTCGCCAAGGCGCCCGCGGAGCAGCCGGCGTTCGAGCAACGCGTCGAGGTCGTGCGGCGGCTGGCCGACCGCCTCGGGTGGCTCCACGTCGTGGTGTCGGAGCTGCAGCTCATCGCCGACCTCGCGCACGGGTACGACCTCGTGATCATGGGTGCCGACAAGTGGCATCAGATCCACGACGTCGCGTTCTACGACCACTCCCCCACGGCGCGTGATGCCGCGCTGGCCCGCCTGCCCTCCGTGGCGGTCGTGCCGCGCTCCGGCTTCGCCATCCCGCCCGAGGTCGCGCTCGACGTCGATCCCGCGCACCTCGACGTGTCGTCGACCCGCGCCCGTTCCGGCGAGCACGACCTCATGGTCCCCGAGGCCCTTGACTCGGGGCTCTGGCACCGTCATTGACCCCTTCGTCGCAGGCCCGGAGATCGAGACTCTGGGCACAGCGGTCCCTCCCATCGGGCGGGGTCCGTGGGTGATTCTCCTCGGTGAGCGGGCCGAGGCACCGTCCTGGTTTCGTGCCCGTACATTCCTACAGATGGCACGGCGTAGCGCGACCTTCCTGGTCCTGGCGCCGCGTGGCGCCACGTTCCTCACCGCGTGCGACCCCGCCCTCCGCCAGAAGGGACGTGCTCCTGTGGGGCATCGAGCTGCAACTTCCCACCGACCAACTCTCCCAGCGCGCCTCATCCTCACCCTCCACAACAGCACCGCGAACACCACCACCGAACTCGCACCCGCCGGCACCTGCACCAACACCGACGAGGTCCCCGTCTTCGCCGCCCCACCAGGAGCATTCCCACCACCA
>CALMLJ010000522.1 GCA_937868025.1 uncultured Acidimicrobiaceae bacterium | reverse complement strand
CGGTCGATGGTCGTGGCCGGGACCCGCTCGGGGTAGCCGGCGGCGAGCACGGCGCGTCGCCCGATGTTGAACGCCTGTTCGGAGACCTGGGTGACGTTGCCGGCGATGACGTCGTCGATCACCTCCGGATCGAGGCCGTTGCGCTCGACGACGGCGCGCAGGGTGTGGGCGAGGAGTTCGACGGGGTGGGTACTCGACAGGATCCCTCCTGCCTTGCCGCGCCCGAGGGGTGTCCGCACCGCATCGATGATCACTGCATCTGCCATGACGTTTCTCCGTTCTCAACCCAGTGAGTTGTTTGACAGAACTAACTATAGGAGGGCTAGTCCTTTGAAACAACCCACTGCTACGATGGCCCCGAACATGAGAGGAACGTCATGAAGCGAACCAGCGTGAAGGACATGAACTGCTCGGTGGCGCAGTGCCTCGAGGTCATCGGCGACTGGTGGACACCGCTCATCGTGCGCGACCTCCTCTTCGGGGTCGGCCGCTTCGACGAGATCCAGGAGCGGCTCGGCATCAGCCGCAACGTCCTCACGCAGCGGCTCGAACTGCTCGTCGAGAACGGCGTCGTCGAGCGCCAGCCGTACCAGGACAACCCGCCACGCTTCGACTACGTCCTCACCCGCAAGGGCCGCGACCTCTGGTTCGTCATTCAGGCGATGAAGCAGTGGGGCGACACGTGGGCCGCGCCCGACGGCCCGCCGATCGAGCTCCTCCACACGACCTGCGACCACGTCGTGACGGTGGTACCCAGCTGCAGCCACTGTGGCGAGCGCCTCTCGGTCCGCGACGTCCGGGCCGTCGCCGGCCCCGGCGCGACCGACCGGAGCCCGCTCCCCGCAGGTCGGCGCTGACGCGCCGGCGCCCGCGCCTGGGATTCAGTCCGGGGGCAGCGAACGAAGGACCAGGTCGAGGAACGCCCGACCGGCCGGCGACAAGGTGCCCTGCCGGTGGACGACGCCGATACGCCGCGAGATCGTCGGGATGATCTCGGCGACCCGCACATCGCCCGACCCCCGCGCCGCCATCCGCTCGGCCACGGTCCTCGGCAGGATCGAGTAGCCACCTCCCGCCTCGACGATCGCCGTGATCACCTCTCGCAGGTCGGTCTCGATGGCGATGCGTGGGGCGACGCCGGACTGGCGGAAGGCCTCGTCGATCAGGCGCCGCGTCGACGTACCCGGGGTGGTCGTCACGAGCGGGAGTTCGGCGAGCTGGGGGACCGACACGAGCGAACCCCGTTCGACCGACCGGTGGTGCACGGCGACGTACTCCTGACCCGACAGCTCGATCGTCACCAGCCGCTCGTCCGCGATCGGCAGCTCGGTGAAGCCGATCTCGGACTCACCGCCCGCGACGTTCGCGGCGACGGCGCCCACCTCGTCGGGCTCGACCAGCCGCACGGTGACGTCGGGGTTCCGGGTCCGGAACGACCCGATGAAGTCCGCAACCGGCGACACGCCGAGCGTCGGGAGCGACACCAGGTCGAGACGGCCGCGCCCGAGTCCGCGGACGGCGTCGACGGCCTCACGGGCGATCTCGACGTCGTGCAACGCTTGGCGGGCCGCGGGGAGGAGGGCTCTCCCGGCCGCGGTGAGTCGGACCTGTCGACCCACCCGGTCGAACAGGGCGACGCCCACCTCGGTCTCGAGGGCCTTGATGGCCTGGGACAGCGAGGGTTGCGCAACGTGCAGCGCTTCGGCCGCCCTCGTGAAGCCGCCGTGGTCGACCACGGCGACGACATAGGAGAGCTGCCGGAGATCCATAGGTAGATCCTATCGTTTCAATCCACATCTCATCTTGGACGAATCGATCGGCGTCGTCGACCATGCACCCATGGCCTCGGTTCCCCTCATCTGCACCGCCGGACTGGCCGTCGGTGTGCTCTACGGCCTCTTCGGCGTCGGCTCGGCATTCGCCACGCCGCTCCTCGCCCTCCTCGGTGTGCCCGGTATGGCCGCAGTCGCTGGCCCTCTCCCGGCGCTCCTTCCCGGGTCGATGACCGGTGCGTGGTCCTACTCCCGCGACGGCAAGGTCGACTGGTGGGTCGCCAAGCGCACGGTGGCCGGGGCATTCCCCGCCGCCATCGTCGGCGCGATCGCCAGCCAGTGGGTGTCGGGCCCCGTGCTCGTCGCGATCTCCGGCGCCGTCCTCCTTCTCATCGGGCTGCGGGTGCTCCGCCCCGTCGACCCCGACGCCACCCGACCCGTCTGGGCCCACGACCACGCCGGCCTGCTCGGCGCCTCGGCGATCGTCATCGGCTTCTCGTCGGGCCTGCTCGCCAACGGTGGCGGCTTCCTCCTCGTGCCGCTGTTCCTCCTCGCCGTCGGCCTCGACATGAACCGGGCCACGGGCACCAGCCTCGTGGTCGCGTCGGCGCTCACCATCCCGACGCTCATCACCCACGCGGCCATCGGTGACATCGACTGGGCCGTGTCACTGGTGTTCGCCCTCGGCCTCATCCCCGGCGCCTGGGTCGGCGCCCTCGCGTCGAAGCGATTCGCGACCGACAAGCTGCGCGGCGCCTTCGGGTTCCTGCTCGTCGGGTTCGCGGTGTGGTTCCTCGTGCGCGAGGTCCCCGCGCTCCTGGCCTGACCAGCGCTGCCGTCTTGAAGGCAGCGTTCGGCTCCGGCCCCGGTCGGGTCGGTCAGGAACTGAGTCGCACCGGCAGGTGTTTGATGCCGTTGATGAAGTTCGAGCGCAGTCGTTCGGGCTCGCCGAGCTGCTCGATGTTCGGCGCCCGATCGACGAGCGCCTGGAACAGGAGCCGGATCTCCATACGGGCCAGGTTCGCGCCCAGGCAGAAGTGGGGACCACCGCCGCCGAACGCGATGTGGGGGTTCGGGTCCCGGGTGATGTCGAACCGGTAGGGGTCGTCGAACACCGACTCGTCGCGGTTGGCCGAGATGTACCAGAGGCTGACCTTGTCGCCCGCCTTCAGGTGGTG
>CALMLJ010000521.1 GCA_937868025.1 uncultured Acidimicrobiaceae bacterium | reverse complement strand
TGGTACCCCCAACGGGATTCGAACCCGTGCTGTCGCCGTGAAAGGGCGATGTCCTAGGCCGCTAGACGATGGGGGCAGGTGCACGGCCGCGCACGACCGAATGTAGCAGCGATGCCCACGCTCCCTTTCGACCGTCGCCGGTACACTCGGCCCGGCAGTCGCCCGGAGCTACGGAGCGCGGACCAAGGATGTCGATGTACCCCGATCCGTACGGTGCCTACTGGCCGCCGCCCCCGCCCAGCGGACCGTCCGTGCGCACCCGGGTGGGGCTCGCGATGGTCGCAGCGCTCGCGCTCGTGGGGGCGAGCGCAGCCGCCGGTGCCGTGGTGTTCGACGGCGGCCCGATCTACCCCGAGCGGTGGGACCCCCGGGTCGCCGAGATCGCCCGATTCGTCGAGGAGGAGCGTGGCCACACGTACCGGCATCCGGTGCGGGTCTACTTCCTCGCTCCCGACCGCTACCGCGAGATCGCCGGCGGCGGTCCCGACGAAGCCGCTCCGACCGACGAGGAACGCGAGTACTCCGAGAACACCGTGGCCGAGTACCGGGCCCTCGGTCTGATGGAGGGCGATCCCGACCTCCTCGCCGCCAACGAGACGATGCAGGACTCGGGCACCCTCGCCTTCTACTCACCCGAGGACGATGTCGTGAACGTGCGGGGGACCGACATCACGCCCGCGATGCGCGTCACCCTCGCCCATGAGCTGACCCACGCGCTGCAGGACCAGTACTTCGATCTCTCGCCCATCGGCGACGCGGCCACGGCCGACGAGTCCGGTGCGGCGCGTGCCATCGTCGAGGGCGACGCCGTCTCGGTCGAGGACGCCTACGTGGCGGCGATGTCGGACGAGGACCGCGCCGAGTACGAGCGGGAGTCGTCGAGCGACAGCGACGCAGCAGACACCGACCTCGGCGACGTCCCCGCAGTGCTGCAGGTGCTGTTCGGGTCGTACTACGCGGTCGGAAACGCCTTCGTGGAGTTCTGGCAGGCGGATCCGAGTGGGGTCGTCGACCGCGAGAACATCGACGCGGTGCTGCGGCGGTTGCCGGAGGGTTCCCATCAACTGTTCGAACCGGCCCGGTATCTGGACTTCACCGAGCCCCAGGTCGTGGAGCCTCCCGTCGACGAGTCGTCGAGCGACGAGTTCGAGCGGAGCTCGCACGGGGTCGACTTGTTGTACGTCATGCTGGCCGAGCGCATCGACCCGTTGACGGCGCTGCGCGCCACCGACGGATGGTGGGGCGACGCCTACGTCGCAGCGGTCGGCGACAACGACAAGATGTGTGTGTCCTCGCGGGTCGCCTTCGGGGCCGAGGAGGACGTGACCGAGTTCCGCGATGCGCTCAACGAGTGGTCGACGACGATGCCGGCCGATGCCGAGGTGGCGATCCGCAACGACGACGAACCGCTGCAGGTCACGTTCACGACCTGTGATCCGGGGCCGCTCGCGGAGATGAAGCTGACCGACCAGGCGGGGCCGGCGCTCGCGTTTCCGGTGACCCGGTTGCGCGCTGCCGCCGACGCCGTGTCCAACGGACGGACCCGCGAGTCAGCGCTCTGCTACGGCCAGGCGCTGATCGAGCGGCTCACGCTCGCCGACCTGCAGTCCGACGAACGCACCCCGGCGATCACGACAGCGCTCGAGGAAGCCGCGGCGGCCTGCCCCTGAGCGACCGGCCGAGCGGCGTCGGCCGTGGTCAGATCACAGCTCGACCTGGACGCCCAGTTCGATGGTGCGGTCGGGTGGGAGCTTGAAGAAGACGTCGGCCGTCGTCGCGTTGCGCAACATCGTGACGAAGAGGCGCTCCCGCCACTTGGCCATCCCCGGTCGGTCGGTGACCCGGAGGGTCTCGCGTCCCAGCACGAACGTCGCCGCCGAGAAGTCGAGGCCCGTGAGCCGAGCGCCGTCGGTGGCGAGCAGCAGCGGGATGTCGAGGTCGTCGGAGAAGCCGGCGTGGTGCACGAGTCGGTGGACACCGTGGCCGAGGTCGTCGTAGGTGAGGCGTTCGTCCCCGAACACGTGCGGTCGGTTCTCGACCTTCACGGCGAGCACGACCACCGCTGCCGGGAGCACCGACGCGTGACGGAGGTGGGACGACAGCGCCTGCGGCACGATGTCGGGATTGGAACCGAGGTACACGCCGACACCGGGGCCGCGGAGGATCGGCGTGTCGCCGAGGTTCTCGATGAAGTCGAGCAGCTGCAGGTTGCGATGCTCGATTCGCTCGGCGGTGATCTTGCGGCCGGCGAACCACGTCGTCAGGACGATGAGGAACCCGCCGCCGATCACGAGCGGCACCCAGCCGCCGTCGGGGATCTTCGGGAGGTTGGCGCCGAGGAACCCGAGGTCCATCACCATGAAGAGGGTGCAGAGCGGCAACGTCTTGGCGGTACTCCAGCCGAAGCGGGTCCGGGCGACGCGGTAGAAGAGGATCGTGGTGATCGCCATGGTGGCGGTCACCGCGAGGCCGTACGCCGCGGCGAGGTTCGACGACGTCTTGAACCCGAGCACCAGGCCGACACAGGCGGCGAGCAGGAGCCAGTTGATGGCGGGAACGTAGATCTGGCCCTCTTCGCTCTCCGACGTGTGGGTGATCTTCACCCGTGGCAGGTAGCCGAGTTGCACGGCCTGCCTGGTGAGCGAGAACGCTCCCGAGATCAGGGCCTGCGAGGCGATGACCGTCGCGCAGGTGGCGAGGATGACGAGGGGCCACAGCGCCCACCGGGGCGCCATCTCGTAGAAGGGGTTCTCGAACCGCTTGCCGGGGTTCGAGAGCATCATGGCGCCCTGGCCGAAGTAGTTGAGCAGCAGCGCCGGCAGGACCAGTCCGTACCAGGCGAACTTGATGGGGTTCCGGCCGAAGTGGCCCATGTCGGCGTAGAGGGCTTCGCCGCCGGTCACGACGAGGAACACCGAGCCCAGCACGAGGAATCCGAGGATGCCGTTGTGCACCATGAAGGCCACGGCGAAGTGGGGAGACAGTGCCCGGAGGATGCTCAGGTCATCCGCGATGTGGCTGACCCCGAGCACCCCGAGTACGAGGAACCACACCACCATGATCGGGCCGAACACCTTGCCGACGGCTGCGGTGCCCCGCTTCTGCACGGCGAACAGGGCCACGAGGATGACGATGGCGATCGGGATGATGTAGTCGTCGAGTTCGGTCGTCACGACCTTGACACCCTCGACCGCCGACAGCACCGAGATCGCCGGCGTGATCATGCCGTCGCCGTAGAGCAGTGACGCCCCGAAGAGGCCGAGCAGCACGAGCCACCGCGTGGAGCCGCCCAGCAGCGAGCCCGACGGTCGCACGAGCGCCGTGAGCGCCAGGATTCCTCCTTCGCCCCCGTTGTCGGCTCGCATCACGAAGAGCAGGTACTTGATCGAGATGATGATGACGAGGGCCCAGAACACGAGGGAGAGCAGTCCCAGCACGTTCGCCTCGTCGACGATGAGCTGCCGACCGTGGTGTTCGTGGAACGACTCACGCAGCGCGTAGAGCGGGCTGGTGCCGATGTCGCCGAAGACGACGCCGAGGGCGCCGAGCGTGAGCGCCTTCATCGACGAACTGTGGTGACCAGGGGAGTCCGACATATGTCTGCAATATCCTAGAGCGATCGGGGGAGGGCGCCGTGAACTCGGGGTCGACGGCCGGTCACAGGCCCCCGCTGAGCGCTTCGACGGTGCGGCCGAGGAGGTGGGTCAGGCTCTCGTAGACGATGCGGTCGGTGCGCGTGGCGCCGTCGGGGTCGGCGGGGAACCCGCTCTCGTCGACGTCGAGTTGTGTGCCGAGCACGAGGCGGGCGTCGTTGAGGCATCGCATGAAGGCGTTGAGCTCGTCCTCGGTGCACGAACGCCGAGTCATGAGTTCCTCAGTGACCTGCAGCGCAGCGAGGCGCTTGTCGATGAGTTCGCCACGCATCAGGACGTCCCATCCGGCATTGCGCTCGGCATCGGATCCGTACGCCGATGGGAACAGGCGCGAGATCGCCGGGTCGTCGCTGCTCATCAGCGACCGCAGCTCGGCGATTGCCTCGCGGACGAGTGCCCGGTCGACCAGGCTCCACCGCAACGTGAACGTCCCGTCGTCGCGGGGTCGGATGCGGGTGAGGAACATGTCCTCGCAGTCTGCTGCCAGTTTGCCGATCGCAGCCACCCAGGCCAGCTCCCGTTCCAGGTCGGCCCCGTCGGGATCGTCCGCCTGGAGGCTGAGCGACCAGATGGTGGTCAGGAGTTCCGACGACTGGGTGAGGTCGACGAGCTCGAGGTAGTCGAGCGTCGCCGGTGAACGCCGAACGATGTCGAGACACGTCGAGGAGGCGTCGTCGATCAGTCGGGCGATCTCGGTGCGCTCGAGCAGTCGCCGCCCGGTGGGGGAGTCGACCTCGACGGTGAGCTCGGTCGAGAACGCATCCGCTGCCTGCTCGAGGCGCGCGGCCATCAACGCGAGGCGCTCCGCTGGGACGGCGATCGTGAACTCGTCGTCCTCGCCGAGCA
>CALMLJ010000520.1 GCA_937868025.1 uncultured Acidimicrobiaceae bacterium | reverse complement strand
CGGCGCAACTCGACCTGCAGGAGCAGTTCGGCTGCCACGGTGCCCAGGGCTACCTTCTCGGCATGCCGGTGCCGGAGCCGGAGTTCCGGCAGCTCCTCAACGTCGCCTGAGGAACCTCCGGGTTGGGTCGGCCGTTGCCAAACACCACGGAGAATGCCGTTGGCAGGGTGTGCACTACGCCCGGAGTCTGCCGAGCACGAGCAGTCCAACTACGACATCGACGACGACGTGCGAGGCGATTGCCGCGCCAAGGCTCTTTCGCCGGAGGACGAGCAAGCCCTGCGCGAGGCCGAACATGGCGGCCATCGCCATGCCCCAACCTCCGCTCGGCACACCCGTGCGATCGGAGCGCCGCCGGACCTCCGGAGCGCGACGCACGCGCCGACCGCGAGTGCCCCCATGGACACGTAACTCAGGGCATCGTTCGGTCCGAGGTAGAGCGTACAAGTCGCAGCCATCCCCGGGAGTAGCCGGAGCCAATCGACAATCGGGAGGGCCGCGGAACCCCTCTGGTGACCGGCAATCATCTCCCGGATGGCCCGCTGACTAGCCAGTGGCCTTCTTCGCTGCCGACATTGCCGATGCTGAACAGCGGGTCTCGGACGCCTTTGAGTCTTCGGTGACCTTGTACCCGCGGTGGAGTGTGAGCGTCTGGCTGCCGTCTTCGTTCGTGAGCCCTTCGTCCGATCGTTGCGTCACCGAGTATCCGGCATCCTTCATGCAGTCGATGTAGCGGGGGTTGTAGGCCTTCTGCAGGTCGTGGGACGAGATTGAAGGTGCAGACCGCTGGCCGGCACCTGGTACCGAACCGGCACACGCCTCGATCTTGCTTTGGTTCTCGGTCCCAGTGGCCTCGACGCCGTAGCCTCCTCCCTCAAGGTGGATCTTGGCGACTGCACCGCTCTGAGCGATGCAGCGGATCTGGCGAGCGAGTTCGGGATCCCTCGATTCCATCGTGGCGGCAAGCTTCTTCATCTCGTCCGCGGATTGCCCATCGACGCGAGCTGTAGCGGCGCAGCTCGCCTGCAAGGCGAGCGACGCGACCACAATCGGCGTCAGGATGCTCCGAAGCGGTTTGACGTTCACGTTGATCCTTTCGCTTGTTTCGGAGTGCGGCTAGACCCGCGTGCAGGTCCGCTCGTAGTCGAATGATGCGCCGGCACCGTTGTTGTACACGGTTTCTGAGTTCGCGAACGTGTTCGTACTCCACCATCCGACCCAGGTGTTGGCGGAGGTGCCTTGGGTGCCCGACAGAGCACCTTCCTAGGCACATCCACCCGATCGTCTGCCGCTGACCCGCTCCGTTGGCATGGAGCGCAGGGATTCCTCCTCGGCGCACAACCGGTGCCCGAGCCGCAGGGCGCGGGCTCTCGGGAGCTAGCTCATCGAGCTGACTGGGTTCCTAGCGCCGCGTCGCGATCAGGGCGGCCTGTTCGTCGAGGACCGGGAGCACCACGTCGCGGGGTGCGGACGGGATGCGGAACACGCATTCGGTCACGCCGATCGACTCGAAGTGGTCGAGTTTCGACGGGCTCGGGAGCGATCCGAACGGAACGATCTCCATTGCCTCGGGGTCGCGGCCGGCCGCCGCGACCGTCTCCTTGAAGCGGCTGATGTCGTCGGTGAGCCCGGCGCCGCCGATCGGGATCCAGCCGTGGCCGTACTCGGCAATGTGGGAGAACAACTTCGGGCCGGCCCCGCCGCCGACGAGCACCGGGACCTCGACGTCGGGCTTCGGCCACGACCAGCTCGGGGCGATCTTCACGTAGTCGCCGTCGAAGCCGCCGACCTCCTCGGTCCACAGCGACTGCATTGCGAGCACGTGCTCGCGAGACTGGGCCCGACGTGTTCGGTAGTCGACGCCGTGATCGGCCATCTCGTCCTCGTTCCACCCGAAGCCGACCCCGAGACAAAAGCGACCGCCGGAGAGGTTCTGCAAGGTGGCGATCGCCTTGGCGGTGACGATCGGTTCGCGTTGGGCGGGGAGCACCACGCCGGTACCCAGTCGCAGCGTCGTGGTGCGGGCGGCGGCCGCGGCGAGCGCGATCAGCGGGTCGACCGTTCGCTTGTACTCCTCGGCCAGCTCCGCGTCGCCCGTCGGAGGAGGCGTGCGGCGGCTCACCGGGATGTGGGTGTGCTCGGGGAGATAGAGCGAGTCGAACCCGCGAGCCTCGGCCTCGACGGCAACCTCGTCAGCCGGCATCGCCTGGTCGGTCGCGAAGATCGTCACCCCGTAGCGCATGGGAGAGGACCCTAGTCACGGGGGCGCGAATCTGACACCCCGTCAGGTTTGTTGCGAAACTGTCGTCCGACACGTTCGGGGCACGGGTCCCGACCACCTTTCGGCAATGTGACTGAGGAGAACGATGAGCGGCATCTGTGACGGACGGGTAGTGATCGTGACCGGCGCCGGGCGTGGTCTCGGCCGGGCCCACGCCCTCGCCTTCGCCGCCGAGGGTGCCAAGGTCGTGGTCAACGACATCGGCGCCGAAGCGGACGGTTCGGGCGGTTCACTCTCCCCGGCCCAAGAGGTCGTCGACGAGATCGTCGCAGCCGGTGGCGCCGCAATCGTCAACGGCGACGACGTGTCGTCGGTCGAGGGCGCCGAGCGCATGGTGAACATGGCCATCGAGACGTTCGGCGGACTCGACGTCGTGCTCAACAACGCCGGCATCGTTCGCGACCGCATGTTCGCCAACGCCACCGCCGATGAGTGGGACGCCGTGATGCAGGTTCACCTCAAGGGCCACTTCCTGCCGGCCAAGTTCGCCGCCGGCTACTGGCGTGACCAGTCCAAGGCCGGCAAGCCGGTGTCGGGTCGGATCATCAACACGTCGTCGGGCGCGGGGCTCATGGGCTCGATCGCCCAGGCCGCCTACTCCGCGGCGAAGGGCGGCATCGCGTCGCTGACCCTCGTGCAGGCCGCTGAACTGGGCCGCTACGGCGTGACGGCCAACGCGCTCGCCCCGTCGGCTCGGACCCGTATGACCGAGGAGGCGTTCGCCGAGATGATGGCGGCACCGACCGACGGGTCGTTCGACTCGATGGCACCGGAGAACGTCTCCCCGGCGGTTGTCTGGCTCGGCTCGGAGCAGTCGTCGCACGTGACCGGTCGAGTGTTCGAGCTCGAGGGCGGCAAGATCGGCATCGCGCAGGGCTGGATGCACGGTCCGACCTTCGACAAGGGCGCACGGTTGGAGCCGGCCGAGGTCGGCGCCATCGTGGCGGACCTGCTCGCCGAGGCCGCCAAGCCGACCCCCGTGTACGGCACCTGATTCAACCGTCGGGTCCGGCCGCTGCGAGACTACGGCCGTGCAGGTCTACCAGAAGCGGCCCTCGGGCCTCGGGGCGAAGGAGTTGTCGGCGCACGCGCGCCGAGATCGCCGAGGTGCCCTGTTCGCCGTCGGCCGCGCCGTCGTCGGCGTGGTGCTCATCGGGCTGATCGGTGCGCCGCTCGGGTTCCTCTGGTTCGTGCTGGGCGTCGCCTCGCTGGCCTCGGTCTTCCTGTTCGCGAAGGCGGCGGGTGACGCGGCGCTCGTCCGCCCGGCGCTCGTGCTCACCGGTCGACCCAAGTGGGACGGCACTCGCCGAACCGCATGGTCGGTCGTCTCCGACGACCTGCCCGACACGCTGCAGCGATTGGCGAGCGGGCTCGACGCCGCGCTCGGGGCGTCGCTCACGGCGTACGACGAGGGGTCGACCTACCGGGGCATCACGCGGCGCGAGGCGTTCGACGCGCCGGAGCACCCTGTCGTGTTCGCCTGGGGCATCGACGGCAAGGCGCGCCTCAAGGCCACCGACGATGTCAGTGGTGTGTGGATCCGCATGGAGTACAACACCGCCGACGCCCTCGTCGCGACCGTGCTCGCCAACGAAGGTCGTGCCGTCGACGCGCTCACGCAGGTTGCGTGGCGGGCGTGAGTCGAGCGTTCGCCGATGCATCGAGCGCGAACGCTGCGATCGCGATCGCGCCGACCAGGACGCCCACGCTCGTGAACAGCACACCGGCGCCGTATCGGTCGTAGACCGCTGGAGCGACGCTGGCGAGCAGGCCGCCGCCACTGAGGCCGAAGGCGCCGGCAAGCCCCTGACCGGCACCGATGCGATCGGGCGGGCACGCCTTGGCCATGGCCGCCTGCGCGGAGGGCGACGCCACCGCCTGGATCACGGCCTCGACGATCGCCGTCAGCGCCACGATCCAGTACGAGTCGAGCACGCCGTACGCAACGATGACGGGAATGGCGCAGGTGATCGCGCGCTTGCCGGCCGTGATCGGCCCGAGCCGGTCGACCAGGCGACCGCCTCGTCCCGAGAGCAGCACGAGGGGGACGCCGTAGAGCGTGAGCGACAAACCGACGAAGGTGGCGCTGGCGCCGAGGTCGTGGAGGTACTTCGACCACATGGAGTCGTACGCCCCGACCGGCAGGAAGACCGCCAGCGCAAGGAGCGCCGCGGCGAGCACCTTGCGGTTGCCGAGGAGATCGAGCCCGGTGAGCTGCCAGTACGAGAGGGTCGGAGCCTGTTCGGGCCGTTCGACCTCCGGGAATCGGAAGAGGAAGAAGACGAGTGCGGCAGCGGCGATCCCGCTCAGCACGTAGAAGGGGGTGGACAGGTTTCCGAGCCGGTAGAGCCCAACTCCGACGGCGGGGCCGACGATGAAGCCCGTGATCTCGGCTCCGGCCAACCGGCCGAGGTTCTCACCGGCGCGGGACGGGTCGATGCGCGACACGATCGAGCGACCGGCTGAGATGAACAGCGATACGGCGATTCCCGACAGCGCCCGGGAGGCGACGAACTCCCACAGGTGGGTGGCGAGGCCGAACCACGCGGTCGACACCGCGCCGAGGGCGAGGCCGCTCAAGA
>CALMLJ010000519.1 GCA_937868025.1 uncultured Acidimicrobiaceae bacterium | reverse complement strand
AGCTCGTCGCAGGACCGGTACTCGCCGTCGAAGCCACGACAGGCGGCGACACGAGGGAAGTCGAACGTGCCCGGGCGATCCTCACGACAGTCCACGAGGAACCCCGAGTCGTTGAGGCAGAGGGCAACCCGCCGGTCGACCGGCACGTCGGGACAGTCCTCGACGACCCCACGGGCCCCACCGCCGACGGTGCACAGCTGCACCGGCTGCACCACCCGATCCGGCACGTCCGACCAGCGGGGATCCAGGATCGTGAGGCTGCCGAGGCCGAGCTCGACGTCGATCACCAACGTGTGGTCGCTGCCCTGGTCGACGCTCACGACTCCACCGCTCCGGTCGACGTCGCGGGTGGTCGTGCCCCAGTAGCCGTTGATGGCACGGCGGAGGTCCGCCGCAGACAGGGTTTCGCCGCTCTCGGGGAGACCGTTGTCGATCCACCGCTGCGACTGCGCTGGGTCGTAGAGCGCGTTCCGCGCCGACGGCCGCTCTACGCGGGCGTCACCCGTGCCGACGTGCACGAGGACCTTGGTCGTCGTCGTTCTCGGGAGGTTGATGCGGAGCGTGCCGGCCGTCTGGCGGATACCGATCGTGCGGTTCGACGTCAGCTCGAGCTCGCGGACGTCGAACGTGTTCGACCCGACGGCGGACTCGACGTCATCGGGCAGCTTCGACTCGTCGCTGATTCGCAGGTCGAACGGGCCGGCGACGGTGTCGGCTCGGACGTCCAGCGCCGTCAACCCGGCGAGGCCGACGGCGAGGGCGAGCGCCGGCAGGATCAGGCCGCGGGCCCGACCCCGGAACGCGGACAGCGTCAGCCCGAGCCCGAACACGATCATCACCACGGCCGCCAGCGGTCCGGGTCCGACCGTCGTCGAGTCGGATCCGTCGACGAGCTCGACCAACCCCATGGCCCCGACGGCCAGCAGTGCCACACACCACGTGAGGGGTCCGACGACGGGTCGGGGCCGAGGAGGGCGCGGCGGGCGGGACGCCGGGGGACTCGGCAACGGTCGGGGAGGGCCGACCACCGGTGACGCCACAGCGACCGGATACGACGGCGGCGGAGGCGGAGGCGCCAGTGGCGACACTGACGAGGCGTCGGCCGCCGGTGGTGGCGGTGGCGACACACCGGGCGATCGAGAGGATGCTCCGTCGGCACGGCGCAACAGCAGGACCAGCCCACCGAGGATCACCAGCCACGGCAGTGCCCGACCGACGACCGACCAGTAGTCGACGTCGTCGAACTCTGCGAAGAGCATCAACCCGGCGACCAGCACGGCGCCCACCGTGAGGAGATCGCGAACCGGGCCGTGCCCCATGACCCGCTCGCCCCGGTCGTTCGGCAACAACACCCAGGCCAGCACGTAGAGCGGGAACCCGATCCCGAAGAACGCCGCCAACACGAAGCCCACCCGCACCAGCAAGACGGGGACACCGAACCGGTGGGCGAGACCACCGGCCACGCCACCGGCGAGGCGTTCGGTGCTCGACCGGTACAACGATGACCACCACTCACCGAACCCGTGGCCGGGCGGCGGCTGCGGGGGCGGAGGCTGGGACGACGACGGGTCGGACGTCGGTGGTTCGGGGGGTGGCGGCTCAGTCACGGGGGTGTCCATGGAACGATCGTCGTCGTGCGGCGACGATCTCGATATCGGGGAAGCGCTGATCTGTCCCCGAGATGACCCTGAGATCGTCTCAGGGTTCTGCCCTGATGCCATCGGCGGGGTGTCGGTGCCATCATGGCCGTCACATGCCGACCGTGTCCCCTTCCCGTAGCCCAGTGCGGCCAAGCGACGCGCCGCGAGCGTCCACGCCGCCGCGGTCGAACGACGATCCGCTCGTCCTGGGCATCAGCGCCGATCTCGCCGCTCGCCTGGGCGCGTCGGTGCCGGTCGTGCGGGCCGCGTTCGTGGTGCTGAGTGTGGCCGGGGGCGTCGGCCTCGTCGTGTACGTCGCACTCGCAGCGCTGTGGCGGGACCGCTCCCACGAACCGACCGAACCCACCGCAACGCGCGACGCCGGGGTCGTGCTCGTCACCGCCGGCGCGGTCTGGGACCTCGCCTACTGGTGGCCCGGGGTGCGCCTGACGCTGGTCGTGCCCGTCGGCCTCGTGGCCATGGGCATCGCCCTCGGTTGGCGGCCGGGCAGCACCGACGCTCCGGTGGGATCGAGCGGGAGGCTGCGATTCGGAGCGCTGGCTGCCCGGGTCGCCGGCGGACTGGTCCTGTGCATCGGCGGTCTCGCGGTGTTCGTCGGTCAACGCGTCGATCTCAGCACCATGCGTGACACCGGGATCGCGCTCGCGGTCGCGCTCGGCGGAGTTGCGC
>CALMLJ010000518.1 GCA_937868025.1 uncultured Acidimicrobiaceae bacterium | reverse complement strand
GACCGGTTCGTGGGCCTGGCGCTCGAGCGCGAGGGAGTGTTCCCGACGCGGGACGTCAACGCGTATCCCCACGCCCACGACCAGATCGCCCAGTTCTTCGATTCGCCACACGCGCCCGACCTCGTCGTCCAGCACACCGCCGGCCACCACTACGAGACGAACCTCGGCGAACACGGCTCGCTCGGGGTCGTACAGGCCCGCGCGCCGTTCATCGCATCGGGAGCCGGGGTGCCGGCGCGCGGGACCCTCGCGCAATCGGCGCGCATGGTGGACGTTGCCCCGACCGTGCTCCACCTGCTCGGTGGTGCGATCCACCCCGAGGGCGTCGGGCCGACCGGGTCGCGGAGGTCAGGGGCGCTCCTCGCCCGTCAGGACGGCGATGCCCTCACGTCGATCGTCGACCCCGCCGGCGCTGAGCACGTTGTCCTCATCCTGCTCGACGGCTGCAACGCCAACGTGTTGTACGAGGCCGTCGCGACGGGAGTCGCGCCGGCCATCGCCTCACTCGCAGCGGCCGGGACCACCCTCGGTCGGGGCCTGCTCGCGTCGCTCCCGACCGCGACCCTCGCCAACCACACGACGGCGTCCACCGGCGTCCATCCCGGCCACAGCGGGGTGCTGCACAACATGTGGCTCGACCGCGACCGCCAGACGACCCCCGACCTGTTGGCGATGGACCAGATGTTCGACGCCATGGTCCACCTCCGGTCCGACGTCGAGACGGTCCACGAGGCGATCCACCGTGCTCGCCCGGACGCGTTCACCGCCGCGATCTTCGAGTTCTGCGATCGCGGTGCCGACGCGAGTTCCTTCGCCGACTTCAGGGGTGGACGTCCTCCGGCCCTGCCCGACCCCGCGACCCTTCCGGATGTCGCCGGCGACTTCGTCGCCTCGTCGGGCGCGTACTCCTTCATGAGCAGCGTCGACGAGCGGGCGACGCGTCAGGCGATCGCGTTGTGGGAACGGCGCGACGGCAACCCGCTGCCCGACTTCACGTTCCTCTCGCTCGCGCTGACCGACGAGGCGGGCCACGAGGGTGGGCCGCACTCCGAGATCGCCGCGGCCGCCATCGCCGACAGCGATCGTCGCGTCGCCCGGGTGATCGATGCCGTCGACCGTTCCGGCGCCCGGGGCCGCACCGCCTTCGTCGTGATCGCCGACCACGGGATGGAGGCCAACGACCCGACCAACGACCTGCCGTGGGACCAGACGATGGCCGACCTTCCCGGACGCGGCCACGACGTGGTCGACGTGGCGGCGGGGTTGATCTACCTCCGTTGACAGACAGTACAAATCTGAAATAATGTGATTCCACGATTTCGGATCACCGGCCAGTAGAATCGTGACATGGAGTTCCGATCCGAATCCTGGGGGCCGGACGGGCTCGATCCGTCGATCGGGTTCCGGTGGGTCGAGCATCGTGGTCCCACCACGGTCGCGACCCGCCAGCAGGTCGACCAGCTCAACGCCGAGGGCTACTTCGTGATCGAACGGGCCTTCCACCCCGACACGATGGACGACGTCACGTCGGCGCTGGCGATCGAGACCGGCGAGTTCGCCGTCCCCTTCGAGGCACGTCTCGACGACTCCCCGACGTCGGTGCTCCGCCGCTTCTGCGGCCACCCGATCCTCGCCGGGTTGGCCCGCGACTTCATCGGCCCCGACGCCCGGGTGGGCGGGGACGTCGCCGTCGTGCGCAGGCCCGGGGTCCCCACCTCGCCGGCCTTCACCCAGGACATGGGGACCACCCGGCTCAACCCGAGCCAGTTCATCACAGCCTGGGTGGCGCTCACCGACGCCACGGTCGACAACGGCTGTCTCCAGGTCGTCCGGGGCCGGCACCGGGCCGGAGTGCTGCGTCGCGACCTTGCCCCCTGGACCGACCCGTCCGGCCTTGCCGACATCGATCCCCGCGATGTCATCGACGTCGAGGTTCCAGCTGGCAGTGTGGTGGTCATGTCATCCCTCACCCCGCGCCGAGTCCGCCCCAACGTGACCAGGTCCACCGGCGTGGCCTACGCCATCCAGTACCTCCGCGACCTGATCGATGCCAGCGACCACACCACTGTCGCCGACACCCACCGGCAGTTCCCCGTCGTGCGCGGCGGACAGCTCGTCGGCCCCTCCTGACGCCGCCCGGTGCTCCCCCACATCGTTGCCGAGGCCGCTGACCGCTTCGGCGAACGCGCCGTCCTCGTCGACCACCGCGGCCTCGAACTGACCTACGCCGAGCTGCACCGACGATCCGATCGCGCCGCTTCCGCCTTCGCCGACGCCGGGCTCGGGATCGGTTCGGTCGTGGCGCTCGCGATCGGGTCCACCTTCGACTACGTCGTCGCGTACGTCGCGGCGGCCAAGATCGGGGCGATCACCGCCGGCATCAATCCCTCGCTGGCCGCGGCCGAGCAGTCCGCGCTGATCGAGCGTCTCGGCCCCGATCTCGTGATCGACGGACCGGTCCCCGAACGCCCGGGCACCGTCGCGGCCCTGCCCGACGATCCCGAGCGCATCGTCGCAGTCGTCTTCACCTCCGGCACGACC
>CALMLJ010000517.1 GCA_937868025.1 uncultured Acidimicrobiaceae bacterium | reverse complement strand
GGGCAGTACCACGACACCTACACCGAGGAGCTGACGACACTCATCGAGGCGAAGGACCGTGGCGACGAGGTGGTGGAAGACGAGAACGCTGCGCCGAGCGACGGCAAGGTGCTCGACCTCATGGAAGCTCTGCAGGCGAGCATCGATTCGAAGCGTTCGGGCACGAAGTCGCCGGCCAAGAAGGCCGCAGCGAAGAAGAAGCCTCCTGCCAAGAAGGCAACTGCGAAGAAGGCCCCGCCGGCAAAGAAGACGCCGGCCAAGAAGAAGTCCTCGGCACGCAAGGCGTCATAGCGGCCCCGCCGCCGTCGGGTGAGGAGCTGAGTACGGTCTCGCTCATGTCGCAAACGCGTTTCGTCGTGGTCGGTGCCGGTGCGATCGGTGGTGTCGTGGGCGCACGTCTCCATCAGGGAGGCCACGACGTGCTGCTCGTCGCCCGCGGTACCCATGGCGCTGCGATCGCCGAACGGGGCCTCACCATCGACGACCCCGCCGGTTCGGCGACGTTGCGCATTCCCGTCGTCTCCGATGCGAGCGAGGTCGACTATCGCGACGGCGACATCACGCTCCTGTGTGTGAAGACGCAGGACACCGTCGGCGCGCTCGACTCGATCCGCCGTGGTGGCGGCGCCCGGTTCCCGATCGCGTGCCTGCAGAACGGCGTCGCCAACGAGCCGATGGCGCTGCGGGTGTCGCCCTCGGTGTACGGCGTTGCCGTGATGTGTCCCGGTGAGCACCTCACACCGGGCGTCGTCGCGGCGTACTCGGCACCCAAGTCCGGCATCCTCGATCTGGGTCGGTATCCCGCCGGCCCGGGCGGCGAGGTTCCGACGGACGAGGTGGCGGAGACGATCGCTGCCGCCTTCCGCGGCGCCGAGTTCCTGTCCGACGTCGTGCCCGACATCATGCGGGCCAAGTACTCGAAGTTGCTGATGAACCTCGGCAACGCGATCGAGGTGGTGTGCGGCCCGGGCAACGATGGTGGTCTGTTCGAGATGGCCCACCACGAGGGTATGGAGATCCTGACGGCGGCCGGCATCGGCTTCGACGAGGAGGTCGACCCGAGGCGCGACCAGATGCGGATGCAACGCGCCGCGGGCCGGCGACGGGACGGCGGGTCCACGTGGCAGAGCGTGCATCGTGGGCTCGGCACCGTCGAGACCGACTACCTGAGTGGTGAGATCGTGCTGACGGCCCGTCGCCTCGGCCTCGACGCGCCCGTCAACCGGGTATTGCAGGAGCTCTCGGCGAGCGTGGCTGCCGGCGAGTTGGCCCCCGGGTCGCTCGCGCCCGAGTACGTGATTGCCCGGACCCTACGGTGAACCCTTGACGCATTCCCATATCGGCATATCATGAGCCCATGTCCCGTGCCGCGACGACGTCCGACGTCTTCAACGCCATTGCCGAACCGGCGCGGCGCGACGTCCTCGGTGTGCTGGCGCGTGGCGAACAGCCCGTCGGCGAGATCGTCGCAGCGCTCGACCTGACCCAACCGCAGGTGTCCAAGCACTTGTCGGTGCTTCGCACCGTCGACCTGGTCCATTGTCGGTCGCACGGCCGTCAGCGCCTCTATCGGCTGAACGGTCCGGCGCTTCGCCCGGTGCACGAGTGGGTGTCGGCGTTCGAGGCCGAGTGGAACGACCGCCTCGACCGGTTCGACGGCGTGTTGGCCGACCTCCAGCGGAAGGGTTGAGCCGTGTTGGCCAACCGACTCGGCTCGGCGGTCATCGCCTCGCGTGGCGATCTCGAGATCGTGATCGAGCGATCGTTCGACGCTCCCGCAGCATTGGTGTTCGAGGCGTGGACGACGCCGTCTCTCATCCGTCGGTGGTGGGGCTACGAGTCCCAGCCGCTCGTCGTGTGCGACGTCGACCTTCGCGTCGGCGGCGGCTGGCGGTACGTCACCCGTGACGACGTCACCGGCCTGGAGATGGGCTGGCGGGGGAAGTACCGCGAGATCGAACCGGGCGTCCGCATCGTGTCGACCGAGTGCTTCGAGGACCACCCGGCCGGCGAGACCCTGAACACCCTGACGCTCGCCGAGGTCGACGGCGTGACGACCCTGACCGTCGTTGTGCTGCACACCACTCGCGCCAACCGCGATGCCCAGCTTGCGTCGGGGATGGAGCGAGGCCTGCAGCACGGTCTCGACCGATTCGAACGACTGATCACCCCGGCCTCGCCGCCGCCGACCAACGCAGAGGAACGACCATGACCGAGATCGCCGACCGCTACCGCAAGATCGCCGGCACCTTCACCCAGCGGGTGTCCGAGGTCCCCGCCGACGCGTGGGACAACCAATCGCCGGTGCCCGAGTGGACGACGCGCGACGTCGTCCGCCACCTCGTCGAGTGGGTGCCACCCATGATCTCGAGCGGGTCCGATGTCGAGTTCTCCGTCGGCCCCTCCGTCGACGACGACCCGCTGGGCGCCTGGACCAATCTGAGCGACACACTCCAGGCCGTGCTCGACGACCCGGCGACGGCGGACAAGATGTTCGTGCACGACCGTGCCGGCACGCATCCGCTCGAGCAGGCGATCGCCATGTTCGTGATGGGCGACGTCCTCATGCACACCTGGGACCTCGCCCGCGCCGCGGGCCTCGATGACACCCTCGACGCCGCGGAGGTCGCCGCCGCCTACGAGGGGATGTTGCCCCTCGACGACATGTTGCGGCAGAGCGGTCAGTACGGGCCCCGCGTCGACGTGCCCGCCGATGCGCCCCTGCAGGACAAGCTGATGGCCTTCGTCGGCCGCCAGCCCTGAGGCCCGGCAACCGCGTGCAGTTTTCGCCCAATGAGGGCGCGAACTGCACGCGGTTGCCTCGTCGTCGGCTCCACGGGACTGTCACCGGTCCTTCGTAGGGTGTGACCGAACTTCCCCTTCCATCACCAACTGGGAGGGAACTCATGGATTCCGTACGACTCGCCCGTGAGGCGTCGAGGACCCACGGCGTCCTGTTGCCGTCCGTGCTCGAACGCGAGGGGGTCACCCCCAAAGAGCGGCGGACGAGGGTGGCGCGCGGCGAATGGCGCCGGCTCTCGAGCGGGATCCTCGTGATCGCCGGTACGCCGGAGACGTTCGAGATGCGCGCCATCGCAGCCTTGGCCGCTCGTCCTGACGCGGCGTTGAGCCACCAGACCGCCGGACGGTTCCTCGGCGTCGAACTCGCCGACGATGAGATCCACCTCACCGACAGCGGCGGCAGCTCCCGCTGCTCCGGTGCCCGGCTGCACCGCACCGAGCTCCTGCCGTGCGATGTGACCCGACGCAGCGGGTTCCGAGTCACGACGATGGAACGGACTCTCGTCGATCTCGGTGCAACCCTCGGGAGCAACCAACTCCGGCGCTGCATCGAGGACCAGGTGATCTCCGGGCGCACGACGTTCGAGCGGGTCGAGGCGACGTTCGATCGGCTGGCGCGACCGGGTCGGCCCGGTATCGCCCGCACCCGGGCCGTGCTCGCTCAGCTCGATGGGCAACCACCGACCGAGTCCGAACTCGAGGCGATGTTCGAGCGCCTCCTCGACGTCCACGGGTTGCCCCAGCCAGAACGACAGGTGACGTTCGAATGGTCACCCGAGGAGCAGGGACGGGTCGACGGCTGGTATCCCCAGGCGAGCCTGATCGTCGAGCTCGACGGTCGGCGATTCCATGCCCGGGTCGCAGCATTCGAACGCGACCGCAAACGGGATCAGATCGCGTTGATGCACGACCTGAACGTCGTCCGGTTCACTCATCTGCAGATCACTGATCAACCCGAGTGGGTGATTCGAGTGCTCCGATCTCGTCTCGTCGGGAGACAACCGCGTGCAGTTCGCGCCCAATGAGGGCGCGAACTGCACGCGGTTGCGCAGGGCGCTCGGCCCCGGGCTCAGCCCCGGGCCGTCGCCGGTGACCATGACGGGTCACGTCCGGCCAGGCCCACGAGCTGATCGAGGAGGGGAGCGCCCGACGACACCGGGAACCGCGGTCCGAACGGCCCGT
>CALMLJ010000516.1 GCA_937868025.1 uncultured Acidimicrobiaceae bacterium | reverse complement strand
CTGCGTTCTGCGACCGCTGCGCCGCCCGGCTGCCGGTCGGCGCCGGCCGGGTCGACCGGGTCGGCACGCGGGAAGTCGGGCGATGCGACCCCGCCTGCCCACCGAACTTTTCGGGCTGAATCGTGCGGGCCGACTGGTCAGTGTCGCGGCAAGTCGGCGTAGCGACACTGCGCGGCAACAGTCCTCTCACCGGTCGACGTAGTCCTTCGGGTAGAGCATCGCCCGAAGCCCTGGTTGCATCATGTCAACGGTCGGCACGCTGAGCGATCGCTCGCGCCGGACGGGTCGCCGTGACCGCTCCCAAGTAGCCCACTCATTGACACTCAGACCGACGTTGTCCTGCGGTTCGCTAGCAGGGTGATGAAAATCGCCGTCTGAGTGTGTTGCTGGGCGGATGGTGGGCCGGGTCGGGTCGGTCGCCTCAGCTGTTCGCTGTGGGCGGCCGTTGCTCGACCCCGCCCGACGTGTTAGGCGATTGCTCGTTGGGTGTCGAGTGCGGTGATGCGGATGAGGTTGTAGACCGCGGCGGTCAACTTGAACCAGGCCCGGTTGCGTTCTCGGCCTCGGTAGCGGAGTTGGTGTCCGCCGGCGATGGTCTTGGTCCAGCCGAAGGGTTCCTCGACTCGCTTGCGGATCCGTTGACTGACGAGGTGTCCGGCGTGGCGGGTGGTGCGCCCGTCGATCGCCGAGTTCTTCGTGTTCGGCGCGACGTGCGGGGTGAAGCCGAGCCGGCGGACGTCAGCGACGAAGCCTTTGGTGTCGTATGCCTTGTCCGCCGCGACTGTCCGGCGGCGGGCCATGGTCGGCAGCCGCGACAGCATCTCGATCGCGGTGGCTCGCTCGGCGTAGCCGTCGGCGATGGTGAGCTCGGCGTCGACGATCAACGCCGAGCGGTTCTCCATCAACAGATGCCCGGCGTAGCAGAGCGTCGCGGCGGTGTTGTTGCTCTTGCGGTAGAGCCTCGCCTCCGGGTCGGTCGTCGAAGCATGGGTGTCGTTGCGGCGTTTCTCGCCATGCCACTGCACCTCGGTGTTGCGACCTGTCGGCGGCTCCGATGGCGGACCGTCTTTGGGCTTGAAGCTCTTGTGCGAGGCCCACGCCTTCAACAGGGTGCCGTCCACGGAGAAGTGCTCCGAGCTCATGTAGCGCCGGAGCTTCGCGAGCCGGACGACAGCTTCGAAGAACACGTCCGCGACCTCCGCGTCGAGGAGACGCTTGCGGTTCTTCGAGAACGTGGTCGCGTCGAACGCCGGCTGGTCGATGCGCATGTCCAAGAACCACTTGAACAGCAGGTCGTAGTTGAGTCGCTCGCAGAAGGCACGTTCGGAGCGGATCGAGTACATCGCCATCAACACCGACGCCTTCAACAACTGCTCGGGTGGCACGCTGCGACGGCCGCTTGTCGCGTACATCGCGTCGAGCACCGGGTCGAGCTCGGCGACCACGTCGTCGACCACGACGCGGATCTTGCGAATCGGATGATCCTTCGGGATCAGATCCTCCGTGCTCAACGAGGACAACATCGCCAACTGCGGATCCGGCGTTCCACGCATGACCCACAGTCTTTTCGATCCCGGCGCCGAACGCGAGCACCCTCAGCCGATTTTCAGCACCCTGCTAGCGGCCACGAACACGAAAGGAGCGAGCCCGAGTAGGTAGACATCCGTCTCGACGGCACGTGCTCCCACCGGGAGGATGATCGGCGACGGCCTGAGGTCAAGCGACAGGCTCGTGAGCGGACATGTCCCATAGCACCAGGCGCCGCTGTAGACGCTCATGTACAGTTGCAGCGGTTCGATTGGCAGTCCACCGCTCCTCGGCTGTTCCTCGTCATCGGGATCGCCGCCGACCAGGTCGGCAAGCTGAGGAGCGCCGACGAACAGATGCGGCGACTCCTGAACCGCGAGCAACAATCCGATGACCTGGCGCACGAACCGGGCCGGCATCACGTCATACGGCAAGTCGATCGAGAACGGCTGCGCACCTCGAAACGGATCGATGCGTGTGGCTCGAGCGGCGACGTGCGCCTCCTTGAACAGGTCGTGCCACCGGCGATACTCCTTGACGTAGCCCCACGCACTCGCACGCCCGTTGCACCGAACATCGAGGGTTCGCACTACGTGGCCATCGTCCCACTCTGCCACCTGCCGCAGAACGCCCTGCAAGTCGAAGGGATCCTCAATCAGTCGAACAGGTTCATCGTTGCCGGTACTCCTCGGCGGCACGTGCTCGTCGGTCATGTCGCCCGGTCGACCGCAGTGGCGACACCATGATTGTCGGCTGAACGATGGGGTCATGCGACGAGTGTGACGCAGATTCGCCGTCAGTCCTCGAGTACTTGCCACTCACGAGCGTCGCGACCGAGCGCCACCTGGCAATAGACGACTCTCCCCTCGGCGATCGGCAACTCGTCCCACTGCTCGTCATGCACACCAGCGAAGGTGAGTGGCAACGGGATCGCTGCGTTCGGGTTTCGGTAGATGCTGAGACGCACCCGTCGCGCGCGGGGGATGTACAACCCTCGCTGCGTGAGATCGGCCTCGATGTCCGAGTAGCGGTCGTAGATCTCTGTCAGGGCACGGATGCGGTTGCCGTCGTCGGGTGGGAGTCTCGGCTCGTGCTGGCGAACCAGCTCCCTCTGCGCCAGTCGAAGCCTCCAAAGCGTCGGGTTGAACGGGTGCAGCACGGCAAGAGCACTGAAGCTGGTGTTCTCGCCGCCGCCAGTCCTCCCGACTCCGACGAGCACCGGAGTTGCTTCGGGTTCGGCCGGTGCGCCTGGACCGACAGCAAACGAGACACCCGGCCGGCCACGCAGGGCGCCTACGGCCGCCATCCAGTCGTAGGTGATGTCGCTGTTGGCAGAGCCGATGACCACAACGAAGGGCAGACCGACATCGCGAGCAGCCTGGGCCTGCTTACGTTTCCGATCGTCGAACGCCCCGGAGACCGGCTTGACGGCATCGAAGGCGCCACTGGTGTTTCGCAAGCGCAACACCGGCTCATAGACATCCAGTACGACGTCGCCGTCCGGCGCGTGTGCCAGGAAGTCTGGGTGCCGAGTACCAATCTGCGGCTCGTACTCGAATCGGATATGACGGTTGATCAGGTAGTCGGCGAGCGTTGCCTCACCCTCCGACGGGTACGCACCTGGACCGTCCATGACGTGCAGGATGCCATGTCTTTGGGGTGCCGCCGCCCGTCATGCACTCCGCCTCCGGCGCCCCAGGTGACGGGACCTCGCCCGCCGCGGGGCTGAGGCCCGGACCCGCAGGTGGGAACGAATCGGGAGCTTCCTCGGGAGTGGGTCCGGGAGCAACCCCGGGAGTATCGCTACGCACGCTCGACGCATGGCGCACAACGGCCAGCGCATCGAGTTCCCGACCCTCCAGGCGATGACCGCCCACCTCGACCGGTGGGCCGCAACGTCGCTCACCTCGCCCG
>CALMLJ010000515.1 GCA_937868025.1 uncultured Acidimicrobiaceae bacterium | reverse complement strand
ACCACCTCGTCCTCGATCTCGCGGCTCCACAGCGACCACTCACTCTGGATGGCGGAGATCGGAGCGGTGGCGTGTGCGCGACGGATGGTGTTCGGCGCCGCCTCGGAGATACCGAGGTACCGGACCTTGCCGGCCTCGACCAGCTCCGCCATCGCCCCGAACGTCTCCTCGATCTCGATGGTGGGGTCCGGCCGATGCAGGTAGTAGAGGTCGATGTGGTCGACACCCAGGCGCGTGAGCGACGCGTCGCACGACGACCGCACATACTCCGGTCGGCCGTTCAACCCGCGGTAGGTGGGATCGTCGACGTTTCGGACGATGCCGAACTTCGTGGCGAGGGTGATCTCGTCACGCGATCCGGGGTTGGTGCGGAAGTAGCCACCGAGCAGCAGCTCGTTGGTGTGGGGCCCGTAGACGTCGGCGGTGTCCCAGAACGTCACGCCGATGTCGCGGGCCCGGTCGAGCGTCGCGATCGACGTGGCGTCGTCGGTGGTGCCGTAGAACTCGGACATGCCCATGCAGCCCAGGCCCTGCGCCGCGGCCGACAGGCCGAGGGATCCGAGCGGGCGGGGCGAGAGCGACGAGAAATCGGGATCGGTCATGGGTCCAGTCCTACTCGCTCGCGAGGCTGCGGTGGCGCCGATCGAGCAACGCCCGCTCGAGCGCGAGGGTGCCGGCGCCGACCAGGCACAGGAGTCCGATGTTGAGCGCGAGTTGGAGGGCGGCACCGCCGGCCTCCCCGGGCCGGTCGTGGACCAGCGCGACGGGGATGTTGGCCGCCGCGGGGATGGTCGTGACCGACACGAGCACACCGACCAGGGTGCCCGACCTGAGCTGGGTCAGCGACAACGCACCGGCGACTCCAGCGAGGACGGCGACGACCACCGCGTACCCGTCGGGGGCCGAGATGAACGACGTGAGCGGCCGCTCACCGGACAGGTAGGCATCGGTCGTCCAACCGAAGCCGTCGACGATCAGGGCGAGGACGGTGACCGCTGCGAGCGCTGCGGCGAGGCCCCACGCCAGGCTGCGGAGCCCACGACGGACCCTCGCCGGCCGACGTCGGTAGATGCCGACGGCAATGCTCGAGATCGGGCCGTACTCCGGCCCGACGACCATCGCCCCGACGATGAGGATGGGCGAGTCGGTGAGGATCCCGATGGCGGCGATGAGCGCCGAGATCATCATCAAGGCGAGGAAGCTCGGCGATGTGCCGCTGTCATCGCGGCTCCGCGCCTCGACGTCCTCCCAGATCACGGCCTCGGTGGAGTGGCCGGGAGCGTGCAGCTCGGCCCGACGCGCCGCGTCCGACAGGGAGGTGTCGATCCGTTCGATCGAGATCGACCCGAGGTCGTCGATGGCGAGGCTTCGCAGGAGATCGACGACTCGGTTGCCCGACTCGGGCGCCGCATCGAACTGGACGAGATCACCGTCGGGCCGACGGGCCGCACCCACCATGCTGACGATGTTGATCACGGCCTCATCGACCAGGAGGGACGACAGCAGCTCATCGGTCCGATCGGGCGGGCAGACGATACGGAAGTGGATCACGCCGATGCCGCCGCTCCGACGATGCCGTCGGCGTGCTCGACGATCCACGACATGAGATCGACGAGCCGCTCGGCGAGCTCCTCGCCGAGCGGCGTGAGCGCGTACTCGACGTGGGGCGGCACCACGGCGAAGGCGTGGCGGGACACGAACCCGTCGGCCTCGAGCGTGCGGAGCGTCTGCGCCAGCATCTTCTCGCTGACGCCCTGAACCCTCCGGCGAAGCTCTCCCCATCGCAATGGCGATTCCTCGGCCAGACCCACCAGCACCAGGACACCCCATTTGCTCGTCACGTGGTCGAGCACGATCCGACTCGGACAGTCGGACGCGAACACGTGATCGGGATACGCCTCGGAGAGTTTGAGCGTCATGGTTACCTCCGGGTGGGTACCTTACCCAGAAGTGGGTACCCATGGTTTGGAATGCGGTGTCGCCTGGCCCCGTTGAGACCAGCGTCAACCACCCACACGAAGGAACCCCCCATGACCACGATCCTCGTCACCGGAACGAGCGGCCACCTCGGTCGGCTCGTTGTCGAGTCGCTCCTCGAGCACGGCACCTCACCGGGCGACATCGTCGCCACCGCCCGCGACATCTCTGCCATCGCCGACCTGGCCGATCGCGGCGTCACGACCCGCACCGCCGACTTCGCCGACCCGGCATCCCTCGACGCCGCATTCGAGGGCGTCGACCGCATCCTGCTGGTGTCGGGCAACGAGATCGGCCAACGCGTCGCCCAGCACTCCAACGTGATCGACGCGGCGAAACGCGCTGACGTCGAACTCCTCGCCTACACGAGCATCCCGAAGGCCGACACGAGTTCGCTCGGGCTCGCCGTGGAGCACCGGGCGACCGAGCAGGTGCTTGCCACCTCCGGGGTCCCGTACGCGCTGCTCCGCAATGGCTGGTACTTCGAGAACTACACGGCCCAGATCCCCGTCCAGCTCGAACACGGCGTGGTGCTCGGCGCGGCCGGCGACGGCAAGGTGAGCGGGGCGTCGCGTGCCGATTACGCGGCCGCTGCGGCCGCGGTCCTCGTCGCCGACGACCAGGCGGGCAAGATCTACGAGCTCGGCGGCGACGCCGCGTTCACCTTGGCCGACTACGCCGCCGCCCTCGCGGCGGCCTCGGGCCGGGAGGTCGTCTACCAGGACCTGACCTCCTCGGACTACGCCGCGGCGCTGGCGTCGAACGGTGTGCCGCAGGAGTTCGCCGACCTGCTCGCGAACTCCGACCGTGGTGTCGCCGCCGGCGACCTGTTCGTCGACAGCGGCGACCTCACGAACCTGATCGGACGGCCGACGACAACGCTCGCCGACGCCATCGCTGCGGCCCTGCCGGCCTGACGGCGTCACGGCTGCCCGCGCACCCGAACTCCGGAGTCCCCCACGGTTCACCGTGGGGGACTCCCGGGGGGACGTTCAGCTCTCGTCGACGTTGGCGTCGTCGGTCGCGCCGGCGGGGTCCTCGGCGAGGATGGCGTAGAGGGAACGCCGAGCCTCGTTGAGGATCGCCTTGGCCCGCTCGACCTGGTCGGGCGTGCCCGCCATCGCAGCAGCTGCTGCCATGGCGAGGCCCTTCATGAGGGGCTTGAGTTCCCACATGGGGTTGCCGTCGGCGTCGGCCGTCCAGGGCTCACGGTCCTCGGCGCTCAGGTCGGCGACGACCTCCCGGCCGTCGTCGGTGAGCGAGAAGACCCGCTTGCCACCTTCCTCCACGACCGTGACGAGACCTTCGTCGGCCATCTGCTGGAGGGTCGGGTAGACAGCACCAGGACTGGGCTTCCAGCGGGCGCCGCTGCGCTCGTCGATCTGGCGGATCATCTCGTAGCCGTGCATCGGCGCCTCGTCGAGGAGCGCAAGCAGCGCGGTGCGGATCTGACCGCGCCCGACGCGGCCGCGCCCGCCGCGGCGCCCGGCGAACGGAGGACCGAAGCCCGGGCCGAGCGGCGGCCCGAACGGCGGCCCGTCGCGTCGTGGACCCCGGCCGAATCTCGGACCGCCGAAGTGGGGGCCACGTCGGTCGTCGTCGCCGAGGAACCGGTCGTCGAGGTGCTGGTGGGGAAGTTGGTGGGGGTGTTGGTAACGCATGTTGGATCTCCTTGTAGATCGCTCGTGTTCGATCAAGATATATCTTGATCGAACGTTCGGCAACCCCCTTTCTCCCTGGCTACGGGCCGGAGCTATGAGCGATCACAGCCAACCCCAGCCGTGGGGCGGCGATGCCGTCTCCCTCGTCGACGCCTTCCGATCCGGCGAACGCAGTCCCCTCGAGGAGTTGGACGCCACACTCGCCGCCATCGAGGCCAGCGATCTCAACGCGTTCTCGTTCCTCGACACCGAGCGGGCCCGCGAAGCAGCAGCCGACGCCGACGTCTCGAAGCCGTTCGGCGGCGTGCCACTCGCGGTGAAAGAGCTCGACGCCGTCGCCGGCTGGCCGTTCACCGAGGCGAGCTTCCCGCTCCGCGACCAGATCGCCGGCTTCACGCTCACCCACATCGAGCGCCTGCGCGACGCCGGCGGCGCCGTCCCGTTCGGTCTCACGACCGCCAGCGAATTCGGCGGCGTCAACCTCACCCGCACCGTCCTCAACGGCGCGACGCACAATCCATGGCAGCACGGCCGGACCCCGGGCGGCTCGTCGGGTGGATCCGCAGCCGCTGTCGCCGGTGGCCTCGTCACCCTGGCGACGGGCGGCGACGGAGGCGGATCCATCCGCATCCCCGCCGGGTTCTGCGGCCTCGTGGGGCTCAAGACCACGTACGGGCGCATTCCACGCGGCCCGCACTTCGAGGTGGGAGCGCTCACTGTCACCATCGGCGGCCTCACCCGCTCGGTCCGCGACACGGCACGCTGGCTCGACGTCGCCAACGGCGCCGACCGCCACGATCCACACTCACTCCCCCGCGTCGACGGGTGGGAGGCCGGGCTCGGTGGCCACCTCCACCACATGAAGGGCCTGCGCGTCGCCATCATCGACCGGTTCGCCGGCGCCGTCGTCAGCCCCGCGACCGCAGCAGTCGTTCGCGAGGCCGGCGAACAACTCGCCCGCGACCTCGAGCTGACCGTCGTCGACGTGGACGTGACGATCCCCAACGTCGGTACCGCCTGGTCGCTCGCGAACATGGCCGGGACGTTCGCGGCGCTGGGCGACGCCTGGCCCGCGTGCGCCGACGACCTCACCCCCGAGATGCGCTTCGCGTGCGAATGGGCCGCCGGCGCCGGGTACGGGATGGACGCCCGCATCAAGTTGGAGCACCGGCGCACCGCCCTGTTCGAAGCCATGGCGACGCTGTTCGAGCAGACCGACCTCGTGATCACGTCGGCCAACCCCGACGTCGCCTTCGGGGCCGAGGGCCCGCTCCCCGACACGTTCGGCGGCGTGCAGGACACCCCCGCCAACAACGGCCGGTTCACGATCCCGGCGAACCTCTACGGCAACCCCGGCATCTCGGTTCCCGTGGGCCAGGTCGACGGTCTCCCGGTCGGCATGCAGATCATGGCGCCCCACCACCACGAGTCGTGGCTCCTCGACGCGGCGTGGGTCGTCGAGCGCGAACGTCCGTGGCCGTTGACCGCACCGGCGTGACCAATTGGGTCGATTCGCCCATCGGTCGGTCGTTCTGGTGGACCTAGCGTGCCCGCACCACGACCTCCAGGGGGCCTCATGAAGTACGTACCGATGAAGCGAGTGCTGGTGGCAGCGGCGGTCGGAGGCTCGTTCCTCCTCGGCTCGGCATTCGGCATCGACGGCGTCAGCGCCGGGCCCAACGACCCCTCGGTCGGCCGGGCGTCCGTGCGGGTCGTCGACATGACCCAGCCCATCAGCCCCGACATGCCGATCTGGCCCGGAGACCCGGCCGTCGAGTTCGACGACCTCGCACAGATCCCCACCGACGGCTACTTCCTGCGAGGGTTCGGCATGGGCGAGCACAGCGGCACCCACCTCAATGCAGCGAACAGCTTCGTCGAGGGCGGGCGATCGATCGACCAGTACACCGGCCGCGAACTGGTGGCGCCCGCAGTGGTGATCGATGTCCGAGGCGAGGTGTCGCGGAACGCCGACTACGCGCTGACGATCGACAAGGTCCGTCAGTGGGAGCGCCGCAACGGGCAGATCCGGCCCGGATCGGTCGTGCTGCTGCGTACCGGCTGGGAGGACCGCTGGTCCGATCCGGCGGCGTTCTTCAACGAGGACGCCGACGGTGCCCTGCACTTCCCCGGTTTCGCCGGCGACACCACCCGGTGGCTCTACGACCAACGCCGCATCGGCGGGGTCGGCATCGACACCCACGGGGTCGACCCGGGCCTCGACGAGTCGTTCGCGACCAACGTCCTGACGGCGGAGCGTTCGAAGATCGCCTTGGAGTGCCTCAACAACATCGACTCGCTGCCGGCGACCGGGGCGACACTGGTGATCGGCCCCACCAAGCTCGTCGGCGGGTCCGGCGCGCCGGCGTCGGTCACCGCGCTCGTGCCTCGGTGACGACGACGCGGTCCGGCGACGGCATGCCGTGACCGGGCCGTCAGCGGTTCACGATGACGCCGGGGCCGGAACTGCCCGACCGACGACCGAGATGCGGGTGTCGCCGATGCCCTTCAACGAGTAGTTCCGACGCGACGGCTTCACGACGAGGTCGAGTTCGGCGGTGAGCTCGGTCGAGCACTCTCGCGGAATGACGACCGTGCCGCGACGGGCGATCGACGTGAGCCGGCTGGCCAGGTTGACCGTCGAACCGAAGACGTCGCCGCCCACACCCACGGTGGGACCGACGGCGATACCGCAGTGGATCGTCGGCATGCCGTCGAACTCGGCCAGGCGATCACGAAGGTCGAGACCGATGTGCACGGCCTCCGACAGCGTCGGGGCCACGAACATCACCTCGTCACCGATGAGCTTCACCACCCGGCCGTGCGTCGGTGCGACGACCTCGAAGGCAGCGGCCTCGAACGCGTCGATGACCTCGGTCAGCTCGGCCGGCGTCAGACCTTTCGAGAACTTGGTGAACCCGGAGAGGTCGGCGAACCCGACCGCCAGCACGTCGGTGTCGTCGTGGCCGTCGAGGGCCGGGTCGAGCCGCGGATCGAGGCGACGGCCGAGCGCGGCCAGCATGTGCCGCTTCCAGACATAGGTCACCGACCGCTCGAGCAGTTTCATGAGCGCCGGATCGTCCTCGTCGAGCAGCTTGCGGAGCCGCTCGCGGTGCAGCAGCTCCGGATCGGCGTCAGGCGCCTTCGCCAGCATCTCGTCCACCATCGCGAGCTGGGCCTCGGCGATGCGCTGGAACGACGCACCGAGCAGGCGGGCGAGACGGGCGATGTCGTCGTCGTCGACGAGTCCCGCGTCCTCGAGTTCGGCGACCCGCATGACGAGGTCGAGGTCGAGCTCGTTGAACGCGACCGTGTCGTCGGCCACCTCGGGGAACCCCATCGCACGCCACCAACGGATCGTGCGTTCGGGGTCCGCCCCGGTTGCTGCCGCGATGTCGGCCCGGCGCAGCGTCGACGGCTCGAGTCCGACCGATCGGTGGAGGTCCATGGCCCCATGCTTGCAGCCCCCGGGGGTGGCCACGAGCGTGTGGGGCCCCTCGAGCGGGTGTAGAACTTGTCCCGGTATCGAACGTCCAAAAGGGGGACATGTGGAGAGTCGCGCTGCAGTGCTGTGGGGAATCGGCGAGCCGTGGAAGGTCGAGGACATCACCATCGACGAACCCGGCCCCGGCGAGGTCCTGCTGAAGACCAAGGCCGCCGGCATGTGCCACTCCGACGAGCACGTCGTGACCGGCGACATGTTGATGCCGCACTACCCGTGCATCGGTGGCCACGAAGGCGCCGGCGAGGTGCTCGCCGTCGGGCCCGGGGTCACGAGCGTCGCTCCCGGCGACCACGTCTCGATGTCGTTCATCCCGTCGTGCGGCCGTTGCAAGTGGTGTGTGTCGGGCCGCCAGAACCTGTGTGACCTCGGCGCCCAGCTGTTCGACATCGGCATGATCACCGACGGGCGCATCGCCCACAAGGTCGGCGACACGACGTTGGCTCGCATGTGCCAGGTCGGGTCGTTCGCCGAGCACCTCCTCGTCGCCGAATCGGCGGTCGTGAAGGTGGAACCCGACATCCCTGGCACGCCGTGGCCCTCGTGTCCTGCGGCGTCGCCACCGGCTTCGGTTCGTCGGTGCACCGCGCCGAGGTGAAGCCCGGCGACAACGTCGCCGTCATCGGGTGCGGTGGAATCGGCATGAACGCCATCCAGGGCGCGAAGATCGCCGGCGCCAAGCGCGTCATCGCCATCGACCCCGTCGAGTTCAAGCGCGAGAAGGCCATGGAGTTCGGGGCGACCCACACCTACTCGTCGATCGAGGAGGCGCAGGCCGAGATCAGCGCCCTCACGTGGGGCGAGATGTGCGACAAGACGATCCTGACCGTCGGCGTCATGACCGGCGATCTCATCGAGCCGGCGCTCGGCCTCACGTCGAAGGGCGGCACCTGTGTTGTCACCGCCGTCGCCAACATGATGGAGAACGACGCCAAGCTCAACTCGTTCATGTTCGCCATGATGAACAAGGAGCTGAAGGGCTGCCTGTTCGGCTCGGGCAACCCGCGCGCCGACATCCCGATGCTGCTGTCGCTCTACCGCGAGGGCCAGCTCAAGCTCGACGAGCTGGTGACCAAGACCTACACACTCGACCAGATCAACGAGGGCTACCAGGACATGCGAGATGGCAAGAACATCCGCGGCGTGATCGTCTTCGATTGATGGCGGCCTGATGGTTTCGTACTCCCGCGAGCTCGTCGATCGCCTCGACGGATCGGTCGTCGGTCGACGATCCGAGATCGAACAGGTGGTTGCCGGGCTCGCGGCGGGACGGCACCTGCTCCTCGAAGGTCCCCCCGGGACGGGCAAGTCGACGCTGTTGCGGCGCGTCGCCGGGGAGCTCGACCGCGGGTTCTGCTTCGTCGAGGGCAACGCCGAGCTGACGCCGGCCCGCCTGATCGGCACGTTCGATCCGGCGGCGGTGCTCGAGGCCGGGTACTCCCCCGACGTCTTCCTCGACGGTCCCCTCGTGACCGCGTTGAAGGACGGCGCGCTGCTCTACGTCGAGGAGATCAACCGCATCCCCGAGGAGACGCTCAACGTGCTCATCTCGGTGATGAGCGAAGGCAGCCTGCAGGTTCCCCGGCTCGGAGCGATCGACGCAGCCGAGGGGTTCCGCCTGATCGCGGCGATGAACCCGTTCGACGCGGTCGGCACCGCCCGGATCTCGGGCGCGGTCTACGACCGCGTGTGCCGCCTCGGCATGGGCTACCAACGCGCCGACGAGGAGATGCTGATCGTCGGCAACCAGGCCCGCACCGCCGCGGCGACGGTCGGGCCCGGCTTCATCGTCCAGGCGACCGAGATGGTCCGGGCGACCCGCGAGCATCCCGATCTCCGCACCGGGTCCTCGGTGCGGGGCGCGATCGACCTGACGATGGTCGCCGCCGAGCTGCGGGTGCTCCGCGACCTTCCGGCCACCGATCCCGGCGTCACCCGCGACGCGGCGCAGCTCGCCCTGTCGGGCCGGGTGCGAGTGCGCGACGGATGCGGTCGCACCGCAGCCGAGATCGTGGACGAGCTCTGGGCGATCTTCTTCGCCCCGGAGGCCGACGACGATCCGGAGACGGGTGAACCCGACGGCGACGACTCCACGGGAAAAGGCCAGCGCCACCACCTCAGGGCGGTGGCGGGTCCGACGAGGTAGCCGAAGGCGACGACGCCCGACGCGCCGTCGCCGACGCGTCGCGTCGGACGACCTCCCGCCGCGAGCTGGAGCGACACGAGATCTTCGACGAGGTCAGCCCCGAGGTGGGCGAGCTCGACGAACGCGCCTTCGAGCGGGCGATGGACGAGGACCTCGACGAGGCGCTCACCCTGCTGGCCGATCTCACCGGCGCCACCGACGAGCGGCTCCGCGAGCTGGCGCGCACCCTGGCCGGTCGGGTCCTCGTGAACATCGCCCGCACCGGCGTGCCCCGGGACCGTGGCGTGGGCCGGATCCGCCCGAGGCGGGCGTCGTCGGCCGACGGGGACGTCGACCTCGACGCGAGCCTCGACGCGATCGTGGCGGCCCGCGCCGAACGCCGCCCACCCGCGGTCGACGACCTGACGGTGCAGGCCTGGGCGCGGCCCGACACCGCGCTGTGCCTCCTCGTCGACCGATCGGGCTCGATGAAGGGTGATCGGCTCGCAGCCGCCGCCATTGCGGCCGCAGCCGTGTTGTACCGCCACGGACGGGACTGCTCCGTCGTCGCGTTCGCGAGCACGGCGATCGTGGTGAAGGCGCAGGACGAACGCCGCGATGCCGACGAGGTCGTCGGCGACCTCCTCCGCCT
>CALMLJ010000514.1 GCA_937868025.1 uncultured Acidimicrobiaceae bacterium | reverse complement strand
GCGTCGATGAACGAGAGCAGGTCGGCGGCGGCGGAGCTGGTCGGGTGGGTCACGCCCGCCAGTCTCGCAGCACATTTCGGGATTCGGAGTCGTCGTTCAGGAGTCGGGGGCGTCCTGGAGTTCGGAGCAGGCCCGACGGGAGTTCCAGGTGGCCAGCTCGGCATCGCGGTCGGCCCCGTCGAGCAGCGTCGGCAGGTAGTTGCCGCCGATCCGGCCCGGGAGCCACTCGGCGTCGTCGACGCGGCGGCCCGTCACCGTCACCCGGAGGAGACCGGTGTCGCGGCCGTCGCCGCTCCCGGCCTTGAAGACCAGGTTGCCCAGTCCGTAATCGACGTAGGCCGATCCGAGGTAACCGCCGGCGAGCACCCGGTGGGCGTGGCTGCCGATCACGAGGTCGGCACCGGCGATGATCAGGCGGGGCGCGAGGTCGAGCTGGTTCTGGTTGGCGCAGAACTTCGTCTCGGTGCCCCAGTGGAGGAACACGACGACGGTGTCGGACACCTTGCGGGCGGCTTCGACGGCGGCGACGAGCTGGTCGACCCGTTTGGCGGACGCCACGCCGGGATGGTCCTCGGTGGCGGTCCACGAATCGATGAGGTTGCCGTCGAGGACCGATGTGGCGGCGATCACCGAGATCCGCTGGCCGTTGACCGTCGACGTCCACGGAGCAAGGGCGGCCGCCTCGTTCACGCCGACGCCGATCACCGGGGCCTTCGTCTCGGCGACGGCGGCGAGGGTCTCGGTGAGGCCGTCCTGCCCGTAGTCGAGGGCATGGTTGTTGGCCATCCCGATGACGTCGACACCGGCGCTCGTCAGCGCGCCGAACGCGGCGGGGGAGGCGCGGAAGTTGAACTCCTTCGCGGCCTTCGTGCCCCCGGTCCCGATGGCGGTCTCGAGGTTGACGACCGCGACGTCGGCGTCGCTCAGCGTGGGTTGGAGGCCGGCCAGGATCGAGTCCGGGGCGTTCGCCAGCGTGGTGGCGAGGGGCCCGTCGAAGTGGATGTCGCCGCCGAAGACGAACGTCACGGGCTGACCGGCCCCGATCTGCTCGCGCACCGGAGCCGCCGGATCGACGGTGGTCGACGTCGCACCGGTGGAGGGCGGCGCGCCGGTGCCGCCGTCGGCGCGGGCGGTCGTTGTGGTCGGATCGGCGGTGGACACGGTGGCGTCGTCGGCACCGCCGAAGACCCAGCCCGCCAGGCTCCCGATCACGAACGCACACATGCCGAGGCCGGCGATTCGACCCCAGCGGGGTCCGCTCCTACGCGCCATGGGGGCAAACCTACCGGTAACTCGTTTGTGATGGCGTCGCGCGTACCGGGTATCCTGTTGCACCTCTCCCAGGGCCAACGGCGTCCCTGGCGTGACCGCAATCTTCGTCGGCAACGGGCCGGCGGATCCGATCCACCAGGGGAGAACGATGTCCAGAGAATCTCTTGGCGGCGTACCCGTCCAGCTCACCACGAAGCGCACGTCGCCGGCTGCCCGCAGTGGTTTCCCCGCGGCGCAGGGCCTCTACTCGCCCGAGAACGAACACGACGCGTGTGGTGTGTCCTTCGTCGCCCAGATCGACGGCACCCGCAGCCACCGCCTCGTTCAGCAGGCGATCGGGTCGCTGTGCAACCTCGAGCACCGTGGCGCCACGGGCGCCGAGGTCAACACCGGCGACGGCGCCGGCATCCTCATCCAGATCCCCGACCGGTTCCTCCGTGAGGTCGTCGACTTCGAGTTGCCGCCCGAGGGTGCCTACGCGGTCGGCCTGGCGTTCCTGCCGAGCAGCACCGCCGAGACCGACGACGCCGCGGATGCCGTGGGCAAGATCGTCGATTCCGAGGGGCTGACCGTGCTCGGTTGGCGCGACGTCCCGACCGACCCGCTCGGGGCCGATATCGGCTACTCGGCGCTCGGCGTCATGCCGACCTTCCGTCAGGTGTTCATCAGCTCGCCCGAGGGCCTCACCGGCATCGACTTGGACCGTCGGGTCTTCGTGGCCCGCAAGCGCGTCGAGCACGAGCTCGTCGACGAGGCCGGCGATCCGCTCGTGTACTTCCCGTCGTTGTCGGCGCGGACCCTCGTCTACAAGGGCATGCTGACGACGCCGCAGCTGGCGCTGTTCTTCCCCGATCTGCAGGACGAGCGGGTCGAATCGGCCATCGGCCTCGTGCATTCGCGGTTCTCGACGAACACGTTCCCGTCGTGGCCCCTCGCACACCCGTACCGCTTCGTCGCCCACAACGGCGAGATCAACACGGTGCAGGGCAACCAGAACTGGATGCGTGCCCGCGAGGCCATGGTCCAGAGCCCCCACTTCGGCGACGGCGACATCAGCCGGGTGTTCCCGATCTGCACCCCCGGCGCGTCCGATACGGCACGGTTCGACGAGGCCCTCGAGCTGTTGCACCTCGGCGGGTACGACCTGCCCCACGCCGTGCTCATGATGATCCCCGAGGCGTGGGAGAACCACGCCGACATGACGCCGGAGCGCAAGGCGTTCTACCGCTACCACTCCTGCCTCATGGAACCGTGGGACGGCCCGGCCTCGGTCGTGTTCACCGACGGCACCCTCGTGGGCGCGGTGCTCGACCGCAACGGTCTGCGCCCGAGCCGCTACTGGGTGACCAACGACGGCCTCGTCGTCATGGCGTCCGAGGTCGGAACGCTCGACATCGATCAGGCGACCGTCGTGCAGAAGGGTCGCCTCCAGCCCGGCAAGATGTTCCTGATCGACACCGCCCAGGGCCGCATCATCAGCGACCAGGAGATCAAGGACCAACTGGCGTCGGCGCTGCCGTACCAGCAGTGGCTCGACGACAACCTGGTGCACCTCGACAACCTGCCCGACGTCATCCACATCACCGAGTCCGAGCTCGAGACCCGCCGCGAGCAGCAGACGTTCGGGTACACCCACGAGGAGCTCAAGCTCATCGTCGACCCGATGGCGAAGGCCGGGTACGAGGCGCTGGGCTCGATGGGCACCGACACGCCCATTGCTGTCCTGTCCAACCGCCCGCGTCTGATGTTCGACTACTTCGCGCAGCTGTTCGCGCAGGTCACGAACCCGCCGCTCGACGCCATCCGCGAGGAGCTCGTCACGAGCGTCGGCCGCATGGTCGGGCCCGAGGGCAACGTCCTCGACCCCCGGCCCCAGAGCGCTCGCCTCATCGAGCTGCGTCGGCCGATCCTCGACAACGACGAGCTCGCGAAGCTCGAGCACGTCGAGGAAGCCCATCTCGGCTTCCGCACCAAGCGCATCAGCTGTCTGTATCCCGTCGCCGAGGGTGGCGAGGGCCTGCGCGCTGCGCTCGCCCGCATCCGCGAGGAGGCGTCGGAGGCGATCGCCGAGGGCTACAGCCTGTTGATCCTCAGCGACTGGCGGTCCGACGAGACGATGGCCCCGGTGCCGTCGCTGCTGTTCACCTCGGCGGTGCACCACCACCTGATCCGCAACAAGACCCGCACCCAGGTCGGCCTCATCGTCGAGACCGGCGAGGCCCGCGAGATCCATCACTTCTGCCTGCTCATCGGATACGGCGCCGCCGCGGTCAACCCGTACCTGGCGTTCGACACGATCGAGGACCGGATCCGCAACGGAATCATCGAGGGCATCGACTTCCGCACCGCGGTCGAGAACTACATCAAGGCCGCCTCCAAGGGCATCCTCAAGGTCATGTCCAAGATGGGCATCTCGACGGTCGCGTCCTACACCGGGGCCCAGATCTTCGAGGCCATCGGCCTGGGCGAGGGAGTCGTCGACGAGTACTTCACCGGCACGGTGAGCCGTCTCGGCGGCATCGAGATCGACACCATCGCCGAAGAGGTCCGGCGTCGTCACGTCAAGGCCTACCCCGCCCGTCCCGAGGAGGTCGCCCACCGCGACATCGAGTACGGCGGCGAGTACCAGTGGCGTCGTGAGGGCGAGTACCACCTCTTCAACCCGAAGACGGTGTTCAAGCTCCAGCACTCGACGCGCACCGGCCAGTACCAGGTGTTCAAGGAGTACACGTCGCTGGTCAACGACCAGTCCGAGCACCTCGCCACCCTGCGCGGCCTGTTCCGGCTGAAGACCGACGCGGCGACGGCGATCCCGATCGACGAGGTCGAGCCGGCGACCGAGATCGTGAAGCGCTTCTCGACGGGGGCCATGAGCTACGGCTCGATCTCCGCGGAGGCGCACGAGACCCTCGCCATCGCCATGAACCGGCTGGGCGGCAAGTCCAACACCGGTGAGGGCGGCGAGGATCCGGAGCGCTTCGTGCCGCTCGAGAACGGCGACTCCAAGCGGAGCTCGATCAAGCAGGTGGCGTCGGGCCGGTTCGGTGTGACGTCGGAGTACCT
>CALMLJ010000513.1 GCA_937868025.1 uncultured Acidimicrobiaceae bacterium | reverse complement strand
CCGAGCCGAACGCGGCTGGGCACCGTGACGCGGACGCCCGAGGGGATCACGTAGTCGGCCATCTGCGGAAACTTGTCGATACTCAGCACGGTGAGGGGACGCCCCTGCGCTCGCAGGTGCAGCCGGGTGGTCTCGAAGCCGTCGGGGTCGAACGGCCCCGCGTCGGTCCACACGACGTTGTTGAGGAGGCCGAACTGGCCGTCGAGGTTGCACCCGTGGGGCCGCACCTTCCGCGTCGAGATGAGGTGCAGACGGAGGTACACGTCGTGGGCGTCGATCGGCGCGTCATCGAGGTCGGCGATGACGGTGAGCACCGGCACACGTCGGGCGGGGGCGAGCGGCGCCGGAGCGTCGAGCGAGTCGAGCAACATCGGGAGCAGCCGGGCGTTGGGATGGTCGCCTCCGTCCTCGAGGACCACGTCGACCAGCTGGTTGGCGTGCTCCAACGCCTCGCGCGAAAGAACAGTGGTGCCGCTCTTGGGCTCGGCACCGAGCACGTCGAGCACGAGGGCAACGAACCCGACGTTCTCGTCACGGTTCGGGAAGGGGAAGTAGGTGTCGAGCACCTTGGTGCCGTCACCCACCTCCGAGATCGTGGCGATGCCGAGGCCGAAGGCGGCCGGTGCGGTCCAGCCGGGACGCTCGAGCAGGGCGGCGACGTGCTGGCGGAACTCGTCGATCGACGAGAACGAACTGGGCGACAACGACACGTCGGGGGCCTCCTGGCTGCGGTTCGCCGCAGGCACCGCGCCCACGACGAGGCGCAACTCTAGAGGCCGCCGAGGTCAGCGGCAGACGGCAAGTCGTGGACAGACGCGAAGCGGGGAGGGGCGCTGTGGCCCCTCCCCGCACGCAGGACTGTTGGTGATCGGTCGCTCAGCTCCCGAAGGGCGGCGCAGGTGGCGGCGTGTCGTTGCCCCACTGGCCGGGAGGGGGCGGGGGCGGCGGGACGTCCTGGGGAGCAGGAGCCGGCGGGGCCGGCGGCGGGGTGTACGGCGCCTCGGGAGCAGGAGCTGTAGGGGCGGGCGGGGCCGGGGGCGGGTACGCCGCCGGTGCCGGCGGAGCAGGCGGGAAACCGCCGGGCGCGGGCGGAGCAGCCGGCGGGAATGCCGGCGCGGGCGGTGCCTGCTGGGGGTAGCCCTGAGGGGCAGGCGGCACCTGGCCGGGAGCGGGAATCTGGCCGGGAGCGCCGGGTGCCGGCGGCACCTGGCCCGGGAACCCGCCACCGGGGGGCGGGGCGCCGAAGGAGCCGACCGTTGCGGCCTTCTTCTTGGCACGACTGCGGCGAACACCGGTGACGATGGCCAAGATCAGACCGACGAGGAACAGGACCAAGCCGATGCCGATGCCGCCGAAGAACTTGCCCAGGATCGCACCGATCGAGATGTTCAGGATGGCGACGCGGGTGCCGGCGGGGCCCGTTGCGTTGAGCGTGTAGGTACCGGCCTTCTTGACCTCGAACGTGCCGAGGACCTCGACGGAGTCACCCTTGCTCTCGGTGGTGGAGCTCGAGAAGCTCGAGCTCGTGCTGACCTCGACGGCGGTGCCGTTCTCGTCGGTCAACGAGACCTCGATGTCCTTGGCGTCGGACGCCGACGGCGCGAGACCGATGATGATCCCGGCAGCGTCCGCCTCCATGTCGTAGGTCTGGCTCGCCGGCACGTCGACACGTTGTGCGGCGTCCGCGGCGTCCTTGATCTCGCTCCCGGCGAGCACGCAGCCGGCGCCACAGCTCGCGAAGCTGAGCAGCATCATCACCAGTCCGATCCAGACACCAGCGCTGGACGGTTTCACCTTGGGCTTGTCGGCCATCCGACGACCTCCTTGTCACTCGACGCGCCGAGGTTAACCGGGGTCGGTGCGAAATCCGCGGATGAGAGCGTTCTCAGCCCCGCGAGATCAGATCGTCGAGGGCCGCCCAGGTGCGATCCACGGAATCTCGTGTCACGTGCTCCCCTGCCGTGTGCGCGATCGTCGGATCGCCGGGCCCGAAGTTGGCGGCGGGGATGCCTCGCTCGGCAAACCGGGCGACGTCGGTCCAGCCGAGCTTCGCCGTCACCGGGAGGTCGTTGCGCTCGATGAGCGCCGCGACGAGCGGATGGTCCACGGCGGGCGCCGCCGCGGAGGCGACGTCGACGAGCTCGAACACGTCGCCCTCGTCGAGCAGCGGTTCGATGACCGACCGCACGTGGCTCTCTGCCTCGGCGGACGTGCGGTCGGGGGCGAATCGGTGGACGACGAGGAGCGTCGCCGAGTCGGGGACGACGTTGCCCGCCACACCCCCCTCGATCCCGACGGCGAGGAGCGCCTCGTGGTAGCGGCACCCGGCGACGACGGGCTGGCGGGCGTCGTAGTCGGCAAGCGCGGTCAGCACCGGAGCGAGGCGGTGGACGGCGTTGCGGCCCATCCAGGCCCGGGCCGTGTGCGCCCGCTGGCCCGCCAGCGTGAGCCGAAACCGCAACGAACCCTGGCAGCCGGCCTCGATCTTGCCGTCGGTCGGTTCGCCGAGGAGCGCGACATCGCCGACCAACAGGTCCGGACGCTCGTCGAAGAGCTCGCCGAGGCCGCTGTGCACGGCTGCGACCTCCTCCCGGGCGTAGAACACGTAGGTGAGGTCGAGGCGCGGATCGGTGTGCCGGCGAGCTGATGCCAGCATGCACGCCAGGCCACCTTTCATGTCGGCGGAGCCGACGCCCCACAGCGTGTCGTTGTCGACGTGGGACGGGAAGTTGCCGTTGGCCGGCACCGTGTCGGTGTGCCCGCCGAGGACGAGTCGCTGGTCTCGACCGAGTTGTGTCCGCGCCACGACGTTGTCGCCGACCCG
>CALMLJ010000512.1 GCA_937868025.1 uncultured Acidimicrobiaceae bacterium | reverse complement strand
AGTTCCCGTGGAAGCCGAACGGCACCCGCTGAGGTAACAGCACCTCGCACACCGGCCCGGCCGTGACGTCGCGGGCGTCGAGCACCACGAGGCGCGACGTGCTGTCGGCGAGGTCGGTGACGATGTTGAGGAGCCACCCGTCGTTCTCGGCGCTCCCGTCGGGATCGGCGGCAAAGACGGCCTCGCCGGCCACGGTGGACGCTCCGTAGCGGTAGGTCTCGCTCGTGCCGGCATCGAGGTCCCACGCCGTCACCCCGTCGACGCTGATGACCGGGCCCGGATCCATCGCGGCGACGTAGCCGTAACGGTTGCGGGTTCCGGCATACGCGTCGTTGATCCGAGGGAAGTCGCCGTTGCGGTCGTCGAGCTGTTCGGTGCGCACCGAGCCGTCGGCGCCAACGTGCCAGCGGTGCAGCATCGGCTGCACGTCGGCGGCCGGAGCCGGGTCGTCACCGAACGAGATCGGCATCGCCGCGGAGCGGCACCCGTCGATCACGAGCCCGCCGTCGTCGGCATCCCAGGCGTTGAGGAAGTGGAACACGTAGAACGGGTCGACATCGGTCCAGCGGACGTCCTCGTTGGTGCCGAACCGGGGCATCACGCCGATCCGGGCGCCGTGCTCGGGCTCCCAGCGGACACCGGCGCCGCCCGCCATCATCGCCGACACGTCGAACACGGCTGGCAGGTCGAAGAAGACCACGCTCGTTGCCGTGACCACGAAGTCGTGCATCATGACCGCCCGCGGGATCTCGATGTCGGCCGAGTGGACGAGTCGGCCGCCGGCATCGGCCACGTGGTACCGGAGGAAGGGCGGGAAGGGCGAGTAGCCGAAGAAGTGCAGTTCGCCGGTCGCCGGGTCGAACTTGGGGTGCGCTGTCATCGCTCCGAGCAGGGCGCCGTCGTAGTCGTACTCGCCGAGGGTCGACAGGTCGGCGGCCAGCTCGGTGGGTGGGCTGGCCTCCATGAGGGCGAGGAGTCGGCCGGCGTGCTCGACGATGTTGGTGTTGGCCGTGTGCTTCATCATGCCGCCCTCGGCCATGACCTCCGGCGACGGCAGGATGAACTCGCTCAGACCGCCGTACAGGGCGCGGCCGGCGGCGCGCTCGGCGAGCAGCGCCCGTGACTCGACCCAGCGGTTGGCGTACGACGCCGTGCCGTCGGCGAGGTCGATGCCGTGCACCATGCCGTCGCCGTCGAACACGTGGTATCGGGCGATCGGGTCGAACTGCGGGTTCGGACCGTTGCGCAGGTAGCGGCCGCGGAGGCCGGCGGGCAGCTCGCCGATGATCGGCAGATCGGTGGCGGTGACCTCGCCGTGGATCGGCTCGAAGGCGCCGCTGAGGTAGGGGTTCACCACGGGATCGGTGTCGAGACTCATGGGTGAACAGCGTAAACCTTCATCCCCCGTCGGCGTCGGCCAAACGTCGTACAACCGCGAAGTGGTCGGCGAGGTCGTGCACGGTCACATGGGCATTGAGCCCCGACGGATTCGGCATGACGTACACGGGCCGACCGCCGAACGGGGCCGGCTGTACGCCAGCCGCCGCTGTCCGATCGATGGCGGCGCGCCAGCCCGACAACCCGACGATGCAGACGATCCGCGGCTGCAGCCAGGCAACGGTCCGTTCCAGCCGGGCCGCCCCGACGCGGTACTCGTCGCGGTCGAGCTCGTCGGCCCGCGCCGTCGCCCGCTTGACCAGGTCGGTCATGCCGACCCCGTGGGAGACGAGCGCGTCGTGGGGATCGCGGGGCACCGTCACGAGTCCCGCCTCGGTGGCGGCGGGCCAGAACCGATTCCCCGGCCGGGCGAACCCCGAGCCCACGTCGGCGGAGTACACGCTCGGGTTGAGCCCGACGAGCAGCACCCGCATCGAACCGTCGACCGTGTCGGCCAGGGTGCGGGCCCGTCGCCAGCGAGCGCGCGACCGCGACATCGGTTCGAACCCGCCGCCGGTCATGGTCGCGACCAGCAGCTCACGGGGCCAGGTGGCCGCCGCGTCGACCGGTACGTCGACCACGGCTCCCACCTCGAGCGACCGATGAGTGGCCCAGAGCTCGAGTGGCACCTCGGGGCGCGGCCCCGACCGGAGGGTCGGGCCGAGGTCCGTCGGCTGAGCGCCCACGATGGTCAGCCGCCGGTGAGCCGGCGTTGCAGCTTGCGCATGCCGCCGATCCAACGGTCCGGCGATGTGGCCTTGTTGACCTGGTACTCGGCGACCTCGGGATGGGGGAGGATGAGGAACCGCTCGTCGCGCAACCCGTCGACCACGACGTCCGCCACGAGGCTCGGTTCGACGATCCCCATCAGCTCGACGACCTTGGCGGACTCCTCCCCGGCGTCGATGCCCCCCATGAGCATCGGCGTCCGAACGCCCTGCGGGCACAGACAGGAGACCTTGAGCCCGTCGTCGCCGTGAGTGATCGCCAGCCACTCGGCCAGGCCGACGGCGGCGTGTTTGGTGGCGCTGTACGGGGCATCGCCCAGGTTGGTGAGGAGGCCCGCCGCCGACGCGGTGACGAGCAGGTACCCCTCGCCACGGGCGCGGACCGATGGCAGCAGCGCCCTGGCCGCGTTGACGGTGCCCATGACGTTGACGTCCCACGTCCGTCGCCACACCTCCTCGGGCGCGTCGACCCCGAGCCCGGTCGCGATACCGGCGTTGGAGCAGTACAGGTCGATCGGGCCGTGTTCGGCCTCGACGTCGCGGACGAGCGCTGCGACCGCCTCGGCGTCGGTCACGTCGACGGTGCGATCGGCGCCGCGCAGGTCGACACCGACGACGACCCGTGGGGTCTCTCGGCCGAACCGCTCCACGAGCGCTGCGCCGATGCCCGAACCCGCGCCGGTCACGACCACGACCTTGTCACGCAGCTCCACGGTCAGCCCCCGATTGCCGCGGTCATCGTCGCGTCGACGACAGCGAGGCGATCGTCGCCCCACGGCAACGGCATCACCACCGGGTGGTCGACCCCGGCGTCACGGTAGGCCTGGACCGCAGCGGTGACGTGGGCGGCATCGCCCACGATGTCGATGGCGCCGATCATCTCGTCGGACACGGCGGCCAACGCCGCGGCACGATCTCGGGCAGCGTGGGCGGCCCGCACGGCATCGACCTCCGAGCCGAAGCCGGCGCGGCGGAAGGCTGCGGCATAGGAGTCGACCACGATGTAGCTGAACAGGTCCTTCTGGGCCGGCACCCGGGCGGCGTCGAGGTCGGTCACGCCCACGTGCACGTAGGCGTAGACCGTGCAGCTTCCCCGCGCCCGACCCGCAGCGGCCTCGGCGGCGCGCACCTGGTCGACACACCACGGGACCGCGCTCGCCGGCAGGTAGTTGAGCAGCACCCCGTCGGCGAGTTCGCCGGCGAGTGCCAGCATCTTGGCGTTGAGCGCGCCGATGACGAGGCGGGGACGGCGTTCGCCCGCACGCAGGCCCAGGCGGAACTTGCGACAGGAGTAGAAATCGCCGTCGAAGGTGACGGGCTCGCCACTCAGGCACTCGCGGGCGAGCGTGAGGTACTCGCGGGTCTGGGCGAGGGGCCGGTCGCCGTAGGTGGCGCCGTGCCAGCTCCCCACCACGACCGGCGACGAGATGCCCACACCGAGCAGCACGTCGACGTCGGGTCGCAGCGCCTGGAGTGTGGCCGCTCCCATCACGGCGAGCATCGGAGTGCGGAGCTGCAGGGCCAGCACACCGGTGCCCAGTGACAGCGTCGGCTGTTCGGCGCTCAGCGATCCGAGCACGGCGAACGCCTCCGGACCGGTCGTCTCGGCGACCCACAACGACGAGTACCCGAGCTCGGTGGCGCGTCGCGCCGTCGACGACCACACCGACGGTGGCTGGGTCATCAGGCTGGCAAGCGTGACCCCGAGTGGGGGGTGCGGAGCGGACGAATCAGGGTCCTGATGCATCTCGGCACCCTATCTGGGGTAGGAAGTGGTCGCCGGAGACGTGCATTCGTGTCCGGTCAGTTACAGCAGTGTGAACTGGGTCGCAGATGGGCCAATTGACCCTCGACAGCCACGCAGCTGAGCGTATGCTGACGACACCAACCCAGGCCCAGCGGAGGAACGATGACCGAGACCCGTGACACCGAATCCATCAGTGAGGCCGTCGCTCTCATCGATCGCGGCCTCGGCGACATCTCCGAGCGGTCGCTCGTGTCGTCGGCGGAGATCGCCGACCTCCTGCTCGACGTTCGTACGCTCCTGACCCGCGTCGACGTCCTGTCGATCCAGAACTGACGCCGTCGGCGCTTCCGGCGTCGACTAGGCCTTCAGCAGTCGGCGGTACGCCGCCTTCAGGCACGTGAGGAGCCGGTCGGGTTCTTCGACCGCCACCGTGTCGACCACGAGGCCCATGTTCAGCTGACCGCGGAACGACATCGTCGTCAGGTTGAACGCGGCACCGGCCAACGGGCCCATCGGATAGTTCGACTCCATCAACGCGCCCGAGATGAAGGTGTCCATCGGGGCGGCCCGCAGGTTGGACGTCACGAAGTCGATGACGCCGGCGAACCGGTAGCCGGTCCGGGCGACGATCGACGTCGGCAAGAGGTTGATGACGCCAGCGAGGGCGTTCGCCGCGCTCATGGCCGGCTCGGCCTTGGTGCGAGCGAGGATCTCGTGGATCGTCGCGAGGAGGTCGGCGGGATCGGTCACGTCGGCGGGGAGCAAGGACTGGCTGGGCGAGAAGACGTTGCCGCCGATGTTGCGATCGGCGCGCTGGCTGATGGGCATGGCCATCCGCAGCTCGGTCGCTGGCCGACCGAGCTGCCGGTGGTAGTCGCCTGCGGCGAGGGTCGCGCCGGCGACGAACAGATCGTTGACCGACACGTTGTTGCGCTTGGCGGCGGCCTTCGCGTCGGCGAGCGGCACGTCGAGGGTGCGGAAGGCACGCGACAACGATCGCGAGGTCCACACCGGGCTGAGGGGGGCGTCGCCGACCTGCGCCTGGCGGAGCGTCGAGCGGGCCATCTCGAGGGCCGAGCTGCTCGTGCCGACGATCGACGTCGGGTGGACGACAGCGTCGATCGTGCCCTCGACCGTGCGACGCGCCACACCGAACTGGCGACGGGCGACGTGGGACACGGCGTCGCCGACCGAGCCGAGGAGGGTGGGATCGTGGTGGGGGACCGATGCGGCCTCGACGGCGGGGCGCTGGGGCGCGTCGCGCTCGAAGTCGATGAACTCGAGCGACAGGCGGAGCCCACCCTGGCCGTCGGTGATCGTGTGGTGGAGGCGCTGCACCATGGCCGCTTTGCCGCCACGGAGTCCGTCGATCACCACGAACTCCCACAGGGGGCGGGTGCGGTCGAACGGGTCCATGAAGAGCGACGTCGCGAGCCGGTAGAGGTCGGCCCGCGTACCCCTGCCGCCCAGGGAGATGTGCTTGAGATGGTGGTCGAGGTCGAAGTGGGGATCGATCTCCCACTTCGGCGGTGCCAGCCGCCCGAACACCGGTGCGACCCGCTGGCGGAGACGCGGGAAGACGATCGAGGCCCGCTCGAGGGTCGCCCGCATCCGGTCGAGGTCGGGGGCCCGGTCGAGGATCGACATGTTGGCGATGTTGCTCGACAGGCGCGGGTCCTTCTCGAGGTTCCACATCAGGGCCTCGAAGTCGGTCATGTGGCCGTCGTTGGAGCGATCGTCCGCCATCGGCTCAGGCTACCGGCCGGCGACTTGAGGGAGTGCCCTCAAGATGAGGTGACGCGATGGTTGGGGAGGCGGGGCAGAACCCGCAGGGCGAGACGACCGAGCGCCCACCCGACCACGTAGCCGCCGACGACGTCGGACGGGTGGTGGATCTTGACGTGCACCCGGCTCCACCCGATGGACACACCGAGCAGGTACCAGGCCCACCCGAAGCGGCTGCCCCGGTTGGAGATGAGCGTTGCCGCGAACACGCCAGCGGAGGCGTGGCCGCTCGGGAAGCTCGACGTCTTGGGCTGGCGAAGCTTGAGCGGGCGCGCTGTGGCCGGGACGGGACGCACCCGGCGGAACAGCATCTTGACGGGACCGTTGACGATGGCAGCCTCGATGCCGAGCGCGCTCGACAGCTCGACGGCGTCGGCGAACGTCTCGCCCGACACCGGGATGCGGGCCAGCGCGATGGCGTGCCACACCATGCCGTGGTCACCGACCTTGGACAGCCCGTAGAACACCCGGTCGGCGAGCCTGTTGCCCCGGAGGCGGTCGGCCCACCCGTCGACGGTTGCGTCGAAGGTCGCGATGCCGGGCCCGTCGATGAGGCCGGCGAACGGGCCGAGCTTGGGGTCGGGCGCAGGGATACGACCGTCGGGGCCGACGGCGCCCGGCGGATGCTCGTCGAGCCCGACGTCGATCGGCGGGGTCTCGCTCATGCGGGCGTCGGGGTCGACTCGGGGGAGGACACCAGGCTGATCAGGCGAGCCGCCTCGGGGTCGCCGCCGAACGCCGGGCAGTACTCCTTGAACGAGCACCAGTTGCAGAGCATCGACTGCTTGGGTCGGAAGTCTTCCTGGGCGCAGGCCCGCTCGACCGCAGTCCAGATCGCCTGGACCCGCTTCTCGAGCCCGGTGATCGACTGCTCGGTCGGTGTGGCGATGATGATCTGCGGGTTGGCACCGAGGTAGATGAGCTGCACCTTGGCCGGTCGCCGACCGAACAGTCGCTCGCACAGGAAGGCGTAGAACTGCACGCCGCCCAACCGCGACATCTCCTGCTTCTCCGACGGCACACGGCCCGTCTTGTAATCGGTGACGATGAGCTCGCCGTCGGCGTCGAGGTCGAGCCGGTCGATGATGCCGCGCAGCAGCAGGTCGCCGACCTTCGCCGACAACATCAGCTCGATGCCGATCGGGTCGAACGCCGTCGGATCCTCCAGTTGGAAGTAGCGGTCGACCATCACCGCGGCGTCGGCCAGGAACTCGCCGGTGGCGAGCTCGTCGAGCTCGAGGCCCACGAATTCGGGGTTGGCGAGGAACTCTCGGCTGGCTCGCTCGAGGCACTCGGTCGCCAGCTCGCGGGTGCGCTCGTGCGGCTTGGCGACGAACAGCAGCTCGAGGGCGCGGTGGACGAGGCTGCCCTTGACGGCCGGCGCGGACGGGGGCTCGGGCAACTTGTCGATGGCCGAGAACCGGAACGCGAGGGCGCAGTCCTTGAACGTCGACACCTTGGAGGGCGACAGGGACGTGGGGAGCGG
>CALMLJ010000511.1 GCA_937868025.1 uncultured Acidimicrobiaceae bacterium | reverse complement strand
GCGCCGGCCTCGAGAGCTTCATCTCCTACATCGAGCAGCAGCCGGCGAGCTACGCAGCGATCGCCCGCGACGCCGGGTCCGACGAGCTGCTGCGCCGCGTGTTCGAGCGCACCCGTGACGCCATCGTCGTCATCGTGGCCAACGTCGTGGGGCTCGACGAACCCACCCCCGTCATGCGGCTCTACCTGCGGGGATGGATCGCAATGGTCGAGGAGACGACGTTGCAGTGGGTATTGCACCGTGCGCTCAGCCACGCCGAGCTGGTCGACTACCTGCAGTCGTCGGCGTTCGACCTGGTCACCCGCGCCGTCGGCGCCCGCCGCGAGAGCTGAGACCGGCCGGCGCCCCGGTGCGGGCGAACACTCTCGATCGCTGAACCGCGGTGCAGCTTCACTTCAACGCTCGAGAGTGAGCACCGAGCGGAGAATCCGAACGACGAAGGCCTCCTCCCGGGTGACTTGCCACCAGGTGAACCGGAGCGGCCGCCATCCTGCAGCCACAGCGAGCTGATCGCGAACTCTGTCCCGCTGGAACGCCGCGAGCTGAGCGTGGTACGTGCGCCCGTCGACCTCGACGATCACGCGGTCGTCCGGATACCCGACATCGACGCGATGGCGGCCAGACCGGGCATCGGCCCAGGGTGCGGGCAGTTGAGCCACCCCGCCGGGCAGGTCGTGGCGCTCGCACAGCCGACGAAACCTCGCCTCCAACTCCGACTCGGGCGGGGGGTCACCGCCAACGCGTTCGTCGAGTACGTCGGCCATCGTCCTCGTCCCCGGTCGCCCGGGCCGAGCCAGATCGCGGAACACCAGCTCGACCTGCCCGAGGCGGAGCTTCCGCCGGACGACTTGATCGTCGATGTAGCCACCCAATGACTCGACGCTCAGCTCGGCAGCGAGGTCGAATGCCGTACGCGCCCGAGTTGTGATGGGAAGGGCACCGAGCAGCGTGACGTGCTGCGGCGGAAGGCAGGTGGATTGCCGGAGATCGACTCCGGCAAGCGGCTGCGCCCGACCGTGAGGACGCACGATGCTCGGGCAGGTGGTTGTCGGCGAACGACCGGTCCACATGTAGGCCGCTGCGCCGCGATCGATGTACGAGTCGGCCCGAGCGAGCACGGCCGCCGCGATCATCGACTCGGTGGTGACCGGCGTACCGGCGAGCTGGAACGACCCCGCGAAAGGCACGAGCCAGCGCCCGGTGTGTGTCCGGTGGCGAATCTGGTACTCGGAGAAGCCGCAGGACGAGGCCTGACGGCGGGAGAAGCAACAGAACTGGCGCGCCGCGATCTGGTCGAGGGCGCGTTCGGGATTGGGCACAGGGAACTCCGGCGCTCGGTGACGGCGGAGGGGAAGCAGCGTGACGTTACGGGCCCGCTCTGACACCGAAGCGGGCGAACACTCTCGATCGCTGAACCGCGGTGCAGCTTCACTTCTGCGATCGAGAGTGAGCACCGAGGGCGACGCGCCGTTACGTGATGTCGGCCTTGAACAGCTCGGGAGCGATGGGGCAGTCGATGAGCGAGGCGAGGGCCGACGCTGGGATCGGGCCATCGGGGCCGACGATCGTCTCGATCAGGTCGATCGGGACGATCTCCTCCTCGGCCTCCCAGGGCTCGTCGCTCACGTCCCAGCGGCTGACCAGCGCGTCGAAGACCCGGTCGGGCAGCGCCCGACCGACACCGACCGACACCCAGACGGGCACACCCGCCACCTTCGCAACCGCAGCCGCGGCGAGCGAGCCGGCGACCGACATGACCGAGTCGGTGCGGGTGGCGCACGCCTCCAGGACGACGACGTCGGCGGCTGCGACCGCAGCGCCGAGACCACCGAGCGGCACGTCGACCGCGTCCACACCGTGGCCGTTGAGGTACCGGACGAGCGAGCTGCCCTCGTTGGCGGCGTCGATGACGAGGGTCTCCCCGCTCCCCCGCCGCACCAGCGCATCGGCGACCGAGGACGGCCAGCCGAGCACCGCGACCGTGGCGTCGGGATCGAGCGCGAGCGTCAGCGCCCGCGGCGTCGTGTCGTCCTCGACCGCCTCGACGATGCGGTGCACCTCGTCGAGCGGTT
>CALMLJ010000510.1 GCA_937868025.1 uncultured Acidimicrobiaceae bacterium | reverse complement strand
TCGACACGTTCAGCCACTCGACGACCATGGTGCCGTTGAAGGCGGCGTCGGTGGCGGGGCGACGCACGACGACTCGTGTCGAGTACGGCGCGCTGGTCGTGGGGCGCAGCGTCAGCCTTCCGTCGGCAGGCAGCTCCCCGTCCTGGGTGTACGCCGTGGCCGTCCCCGACGCCGCGAACTCGGTCTCGGTGTAGCCGGCGGCGTCGAGATCGGGACCGGTGCTCGCCGTCAGGAGGAAGCGGCCCTTGCCGCCGGTCAGCGGCGCGAACGCCGCGGCGGGACCGGCCGGGCGGACCCGCTCGGCAACGGTCGTGCTCGTGGGCGCCGCCGAGGTCGTGGATCGATCGGCCGGCGCGTCGTCGGCGGTCGAGTCGTCGGTGCATGCCGAGATCAGGAGCGCTCCGGTGGCGCACAGGACGAGCAGCGGGGTGACCGGACGGCGGCGGGCCCGGTGGATGGACGATCGTGTCGTTGCGATTGGCCGAAGCTAGCGGTCGTCCCGGCCAGCGGGATCGACCACCGGTCGGTTTGACCGACGGTCCGGAGGTCGGTGGGTATAGGGTCGCTGTTCGATCCATCGACCCGGGGGGGACGAGATGAGACGTCAGTTGACGGTGTTCGTCGTATTGGGGGCACTGCTCGCGAGCGGCTGTGGCGGAGCAAAGGGCTCGGACAAGGCGGACACGTCATCGGCGCCCGATGGCACCACCGCGACCACGGCCGGCGGGTCCGGCTCGTCGGCGGCCGAAGACGGTGCCGGCAAGTTCGGGTCGATCGAGAGCCCGTGTGGTCCCGGTGACGCGAAGGTCAAGGCCGACCAGGCCGGCGCCGGTGCCGACAAGCTCTACATCGGCGTCGCCAACGACCGCACGTCGATCCGCAACGGCCTGCTGAAAGAGCTGTTCGACGGTGCCACGGGCTTCGCGAAGTGGTGCAACGAACAGGGCGGTGTGGCGGGCCTGCCCGTCGAAGTGGTCGACATGGACGGCAAGCTGTTCGAGATCGAAGCGGCCATGGCCAAGGCGTGCACCGGCGTGTTCGCCATGGTCGGCGGTGGCTACGCCCAGGACAACCTCATCTTCACCGGCAAGGACGGCTCCGACTTCCACAAGTGCGGCATGGTCGCCGTTCCCGGCTTCGCCGTGTCGACGGAATTCGCCGAGGCGTCCGACCAGATCCAGGCGATCCCCAACCCGCCGCACCTCAAGGGCGTCAGCCATTTCGAGGGCCTGAAGTCGGTGTACCCCGACAAGATCGCCAAGTACGGCGTTGCGTTCGGCGATCTCCCGTCGATCGTGCAGAACAAGGACCAGACCGTGGCGACCGTGAAGGCGGTCGAGGGCTACGGCGATCCCGTCGAGATCAGCTACGACCCGATCAACCAGGACTTCGCCGTCACCGCGCAGCAGGTGATCGACAAGGGTCTCGAGCTGGTGAGCTACATCGGCGAACCGTCGGGTCTGTCGAAGTTCTCCCAGGCACTGAAGGACCAGGGGTGGGACGGCGTGATCACGGCCGACGCCAACCAGTACGACTCGCGGTTGCTGGCGGCGTCGGGTCCGGCGGCTGTCGAGGGCGTCACGGTCCGGTCGAACATGCATCCCTTCGAGGAGGCCGACGAGTGGCCCGCCACGAAGCAGTTCATGGAGATCATGGATGCCAACGTCGACGGCTGGGAGCACGCCGTGCTCGCCATCCAGGCGTTCTCGTCGACGCTCCTCTTCGCCACCCTGGCCAAGCAGTGCTCCGAGGACGGCGAGATCACCCGCGAGTGCATCATGGAGAAGGGCCTCGAGGTGCACGACTGGGACGGCGGCGGTCTGCACTCGTCGGGTGACCCCGGCGCCAACACGCCCGGGAGCTGCTCGATGATCGTCCACGTCGAGAACGGCACGTGGACCCGCCTCTACCCCGAGGTCGGCTCCGACGACGACGACGGTGACGGGTTCCATTGCGGCGACGTCGTCGAGGTCACCGGCAACTTCGGCGAGGGCAACCAGGAGAGCTCGGTCCTCGGCACCTGGCCGGTCAAGACATCCTGATCGGGGACGCGCCGATGCGGTCCGGTGGCACGCGCGTTCGCCGCGCGTACCACCGGACCGGCCGTCGTCCTTCGCCGCTCAGTCGGTGAGCGACGCGGCCTTGGAGCGGACGACCTCGGCCTGATCCAACACGATCTCCTTGGCGGTCTCGGCCTGCTCCTTCACGGTGCCGGCCAGATCCTGGGCTCTGGTCGTCGCGGTGCGGCGGGCCTGCTTGGCAGACCGTCGGGCGTGACGTCGGGCGCGGCGAACCTTGGGCTCGGCGGCCTTGGCCGAGTGGGCCACGGCGTGGCCGATCTCCTCGACGGCCTCGCTGCTCTTGGCAAGGAGGGTCTTGGTCTCCTCGCGACGGCGCTGGCGGCGCGACTGCTTCGCCGACCGCACCAGTTCGGCCGTCGCCCGGTCGGCGCGGGCTTCCGCCCCGAGACGAGCGGCGTGCTCGGCCTCGGTGCGGGCCTCGGCCTGAGCGAGCACGTACTCGGCGATCTCCAGCTTCTCGGCCTTGCTGCGCCACGACACCAGGCCGAGCGTTCCGATCGACAGTGTCTTGCGGATCATGCCCATGGATTCGACTCCTTGTTGGGGGACGCCCGACCGGTACCCGATCGCCGGTCGCGCCAAGCGCCCATCCCCCGATCAGGTGATCGGCCCATCGGCCCGGACGCGACGACCGGAACAGATCCCACGTCGAGCGGGTTGACCCGACCCATGAGCGACTCCACCCTCTCCGCCGTCCCGAGCGGCACCTTCTCCATCGGGGGCGACCTCCCCGTCGTCCGTCTCGGCTACGGCGCCATGCAGATCACCGGTCCCGGCGTGTGGGGTCCTCCCCGCGACCACGCCGAAGCACTCGCCGTGCTGCGGCGCGCCGTCGAGCTGGGTGTGAACTTCATCGACACCGCCGACTCCTACGGTCCGTACGTGAGCGAGGAGCTGATCCGCGAGGCGCTCCATCCCTACGCCGACGATCTCGTGATTGCGACCAAGGCCGGCCTCGTGCGCACCGGACCGGGGGAGTGGTGGCCTGTCGGCCGTCCCGAGTACCTGCGTCAGGAAGCGGAGCTGAGCCTTCGCCGTCTCGGGCTCGAACGCATCGACCTGTTCCAGCTCCACCGCATCGACCCGCAGGTGCCGGTCGAGGAGCAGATCGGGGTGCTCGTCGACCTGCAGTTGGAAGGCAAGATCCGCCACATCGGGCTGTCGGAGATCAGCGTCGACGAGCTGCGCACGGCGCAGGCCATCACGCCGATCGCCACGGTCCAGAACCGCTACAACCTGATCGACCGGGCCTCCGAGGCGCTCGTCGACGTGTGCGACGACGAGGGCATCGGGTTCATTCCGTGGTTCCCCATCGCCACCGGTGAACTCGCGAAGGACGGCGGCCCGCTCGCAGCGCTCGCCGACGAGACCGGGGCCACGCCGGCGCAGCTCGCCCTGGCGTGGTTGCTGCACCGGTCGGCGTCGATGCTGCCGATCCCCGGCACGTCGTCGGTCGCCCACCTCGACGACAACGTCGGTGCTGCGGCAGTCTCGTTGACGGCCGACCAGATCGCCACGCTCGACGGCCTGGCCTGAGGTGGGCTCTCCTGAGACGGCCGCCTGACGCGGCCTCGGCTGGCGCGGTTCGGGTCAGTGGGCGCCGTGTGCGAGGTGGGCCAGTTCACCGTGGCGGTCGAAGATGCTGATCACCTCGACGGGTCCGCCGTAGCCGCCGACGAAGTGCGGTGTCATCGTGTCGAACTCGGCCGCCTGGCCGGCCTCGACCAGATGCTCACGATCGCCGAGGAACAGCCGCGCCGTCCCCTCGATCACATAGAACCAGTCCCGGCCCGGGTGCACCTGGGGTGACGGCCGCCCGGTCACCTTGGGGAAGCGCATCTTGACCACGACCCGGCCCGACGCGTCGTGGTGCCGGGTGAGCGGCCACGTCGTGACACCGCCGGCGGTGTCACGCTCGGGGCGGATGACGACATCCTCCTCGGGGGTGGCGAGCAGGTCGTCGACGCTCGTGCCCAGGGCGCGGGCCAGGCTGACGAGCTGATCGAGCGCCACGCGCCGGTGCCCCGTCTCGATGCGACTGATCGTGGACGCGCCGATGTGGCTGCGGCGTGCGAGTTCATCGAGCGACCACCCCCGTGCCGTGCGCAACGAGCGGAGCCGGCGCCGCGCGGTCTCCTCGAGCGAGCCGTCGACGTCGGCGGGGTGGGCGAGATCTTGCGTCATTGGCAAGAGCCTATGCCACTCGGGCTCGGGTTGGGTACGTTCGCCGACATGGACACCACTACGGCCACCACCACCGACCCGATCGAGACCGACTGGGACGTCATCATCGTCGGCCGCAGCTTCGCCGGGCTCAGCGCGGCACTCACCCTCGGGCGTGCCCGGCGCTCGGTGCTCGTTGTCGGGACCGGCGGGCCGCGCAACGAGGCGGTCGGTCACGCCCACGGCATGCTGAGTCGCGATCACGAGTCGCCCACCGCCATCATCGCTGCGGCGGAGGCACAGCTCGCTCGGTATCCGAGTATCGAACTCGTCGACGACCGGGTCCTCGCGATCGAGCCGATCGGTCCCGGGACCGGCTTCCGGGCGACGGTCGGGCGTCGCACGACCACGGCGACGGCCGTGGTCCTCGCCAACGGCGTCAACGACGATCCGATGCCGATCCCCGGCGTTGCCGAACACT
>CALMLJ010000509.1 GCA_937868025.1 uncultured Acidimicrobiaceae bacterium | reverse complement strand
TCGAGGGCGGGGCCCTCGCCGGCGTCGAACTGGGCCTTGAGCTCGTCGAGCGCTCCCCCGGTGGCGCCACCGATGACGAGCGCCATGGCGTTGGGGATGCAGTCGGTCGAGTACACGACGAGGGTGTCGTCGGGGGCGAGCTCGATCACGTCGATCGTGCCGCGGTGGAACTCGAACGCCGGGACGGTCAGGCGGTACTGGAAGCGCCGCTGGATCGGGTCGTTGATCAGGATCTCCTCGGGCATCGGGATGCCGGCGCCCACCACGATGGTGCGCGTCGTCACCCCGTCGACCGTCTGCACCGTGCAGTCGGACATACCGGGGAACCAGTGGTGCAGGAGGTCGGGTCGCCCGACGACCTTCCAGACGTCGTCGGCGGACGCCGCGATGCGGATCTCCCGTCGGATGGTGGCCATCGGTGGGTTCCTCTCCTGCCGCGCTACGCCGGCGCTTCGACGGGCAGCACCCGCCGCTCGGTCGGGAACGACGCCACCATGTCGGCGACGAGGTCGTCGCGTTGCGCACGATACGCGGGGTCGTCCCACAGGTTGTGCCATTGGTGGGGATCCTCGACGAGGTTGTAGAGCTCGCCCTCGGTGCCGTCGTAGTGGACCCCGCACGGGCGCAGCACGCTGTCGCCCCAGACCTTCTCGAGACCGTTCGGCTGACCGTCGGTGCTCTCCTCGTACGCCGTGCACATCCAGCCGTCGCGCACGATCGAGCGGAGGTGCATGCCGTAGCCGGGGAACTGGCTGTCCCACTCCGTCAGCGCCCGTTCGTGGACGGCCGTCTGCCCGAAGCTGTCGGTCGTGGCCTCGCCGTCGAACGTGGGCAGGCGCGAGCCCTGCATCCACGGCGCGGGTTCGACGCCGGCGATCGCGCAGAACGTGGGCGCCAGGTCGACCTGGCCGACGGGGTCGGTGACGACGGCGGCGTCGATGCCCGCCGACGCGGCCGGCTTCCAGATCAGTGGCAGTCGCATGAGCGAGTCGACGTGCCAGGGGCCCTTGAAGATGAACCCCATGTCGCCCTGCATCTCACCGTGATCGGTGGTGAACACGATGTCGGTGTCGGCGAGGCGGCCGATGGCGTCGAGGTGCGCCAGGACGCGCCCGAGCGCCTCGTCGAGCAGCTCGACCATGACGTGGGTGCGGGCGTTGATCTCGCGCACCTGGTCGTCGGTGAGGGAGGCGGGGAAGAAGTACATGGGGCCGCCCTCGGCGTTGGCGAAGGTGCCGTCGTACCAGCCGAGCCAGTGCGCCGGCTTGCCGCCGAGCACTTCGCGGATCTTCTCGGGGCTGCCGGGGTGACCGGGCGGGAGGTCGAGGTCGCGCCAGTTGACGCGGCCCATCTCCGACTCGGGTGGGTCCCACGGGTGGTGGGGGTCGGGGAAGCTCATCCAGCAGAAGAACGGGTCGTCGGCCGGCACGGTGTCGAGCCAGTCGATGGTGCGGTCAGCCGTCCAGTCGGTGTGGTACCAGTCGGTCGGGATGGGGTTGTGCTTGGTCTCGGGGGCCCCGGTGTCGCCGCCGGGAGCGGCGTTGAGCAGCTCACAGAACGAGTCGAGGTGCTCGGGGTGCTCGGCCTTGAGCCACCGGCCGTAGTGCTGGACGGGTCGACCCTGGAACGAGGGGACGTGCGCCGCCTGGATCGAGTAGTCGAACCCCCGCCACGGGCCGGTGTCATTGCGCCGCCACCGGAGGTTCTCCTCCCAGCGACCCTCCATGTCGAACGCCGGCTCGAAGTGGGCCTTGCCGACGAGGGCCGTGTGATAGCCGGCCGTCTTGAGGTGAGCGGCGATGCTCGGCGCGTCGGTCGGGAGCGCGATGCCGTTGGCGACCACACCGTGGGTGCGGGGGTACTGCCCGGTGAGCATCGTGCACCGCGCCGGCATGCAGACGGTGTTGTTGTTGTACGCGCGCTGGTAGTTGATGCCGTCACGCGCCAAGGCGTCGGCGACCGGTGTGCGGGCGATCGTGCCACCGTTGCACCCGAGCGAGTCGAAGCGCTGCTGGTCGGTCGTCACGAAGAGAATGTTGCGAGCCACATGTCCTCCCTCGCCGGTGAGTCGATCACCTCGGAGCGCGACTGTCAATATCTTTTGACAGTCTGACTCCCAGTTCTTACGATCCGGTCATGGGGCCGCCCGACCACGTCCTCGACGACCCGGCGCTCGACGCCGCCGTCATCGACGGTCGCCACCAGCGGTCGGCGCGCAGTCGCGACGCCGTGGTCGAGGCGCTGCTCTCCCTCTACGAGGACGGGCACCTGCGTCCCGGCGTGGCCCTCATCGCGGAACGGGCCGGCGTGTCGCAGAGCTCGGTGTTCCGCCACTTCCAAGACGTCGACGAGTTGGTCCGCAGCGCGATCGACCATCAGTGGGAGCGACTTCGCGAGCTCTTCACGCGGCCGCTCGTCGGCGGATCACTCGATGAACGCATCGCCGCGCTCGTTGCGCAGCGCATCCGTCTCTACGACATCGCCGGCCCCGCGCTCCGGGCGGCTCGCCTGCTCGCTCCGGACAGCGCGGCCGTGCGGTCGGCCTTCGCCCTCCGACGTCAACTCCTGCGCGGACAGGTCGAGGACCTGTTCGCCGCCGAGCTGGCGGCGCTCCCCTCCTCCCGGCGGCGAACGACGCTCGACGCGCTCGACGTCGTCACCGGCTTCGAAGCGGTCGAGGCGCTGCGCATCGACCGCGGCGCCGGCACCAAGCGCACGACCGACGTACTCACACTCACCATCAAGGGGTTGTTGTCATGACCGAAGCTCCATCTCCCGACGACCGCCGCGTCGTCGTCCTCAACGACGCCCGGCGCTACGTCGGCCCCGCCTTGTCCCGCCTCCTGGCGGCTCGGGGCCACGACCTGGTGGTCGGTGAGATCGAGGATTCCCTTGCCGACGAGCTCGCCGCTCTCGGCGCGTCGGTCGAGATCGTGGCCGGTGGTCGCGACCTGACCGACCCCGAGGCCGCCGGTCGACTCGTCGCTGCGGCACACGAGCGATTCGGCCGCATCGACGCGGCGGTGTCGTTCGGTGGGGTCATCGTCACCGGCTCGTTCCGGCGTTCGACCCCCGAGGATCTCGCCCATGCCGTGAGCGGCTGCCTCGAGGCGCCGTACCACTTCCTCAAGGCAGTCGTGGACCCGATGGTCGAGCAGGGCGTCGGGCAGGTGCTCGTGATCACGAGCGCAGCGGGCGCTCGACCGACCGACGGGGCGCCGCTCTACTCGTCGGCCCGCGCCGCGGCCAACATGCTGGTCCGCAACGTCGCCGCCGAGGTCGCGGGCAAGGGCGTGCAGGTCAACGCCGTCGGAACCAACTTCATGGACTTCCCCGACTTCCTCCGGGCCACCGGCGCCGACGATCCGTCGGTGCGCGCTGCGGTCGAGTCGATGGTGCCGATGCATCGCCTCGGCACCATGGAGGAGTTCGCCTCGATGTGTCTGCCGTTCATCGACGGCACGAGCCGGTTCGTCACCGGTCAGTTCATTGCGTGCGCCGGCGGCTGGGCCTGAGCCCAACCGCCGGCCGTACGGCCCTACAGGCCGAGGTTGCACCCGATCTCGAGGAAGCCGGCCGAGATCGGCACGACGATGGCGCCCTGGCCCGGCTCCGCGATGAACAGCGTGCAGCCCGTCACGAGCGGGATGTTGAGCGGATTGCCCACCGGAATGGCGCAGGCGCTCGACGAGAACGCCAGCACGGCCGCGAGCGCGCCGAGGCGGAACTTCTTCTTGGTGGAACGAGTCACTGGATAACCCCCTGGTTGATGGTCGCGCCGAGAGCTCGACGCTGTTCTCCCATGCAGTGCCCCAGGCACCGCGCCGGCCACCCTAAGGGAGTTCTCAGCCCGGGCCGATGACCTCCGGTCAATTACCCAGGCCTCCGAGGCGGCGTGGAGTGAACGGTGCCACATTCCTGCTGACAGGGCGCCTCCTTGACCGATCGGTCAACTGGGGCCGGTACGCTCGCCGCGATGACCGTGATCACCTTCGACGTCACCGACGATCTCTCCGGCGAGGGTGGGCTTCGAATCGAGGCCGACGCCTACGGCGACGCGTCGGCTCGCCCGGTCCTCCTGCTCCACGGTGGCGGCCAGACCCGTCACTCCTGGGGTTCGACGGCGGCGACCCTGGCGGCAGCCGGCTGGTACGCCGTCGCGTACGACCAGCGTGGCCACGGCGCGAGCGGGCGCTCCCCCTCGGGCCACTACGAGCCCGGGCGCTTCGCGGAGGATCTCGTCGAGATCGCCACGACGTTCGAGCAGCCGCCCGTGGTCGTGGGGGCGTCGCTCGGTGGGCTCGCCGCGCTCCTCGCCGAGGGGGTCCTCGCCCCGGGCCTGTTCGCCGGGATCGTGCTGGTCGACATCACGCCCCGTCAGGAACGTGAGGGCGTCAACCGCATCGTGTCCTTCATGCTCGACCGCGCCGTCGAGGGCTTCGGGTCACTCGACGAGGCGGCCGACGCCGTCGCGGCGTACCAACCCCACCGCAACCGGCCCCGGGACCACTCCGGCCTCCAGAAGAACCTCCGGCTCGACGCCGACGGCCGCTGGCGCTGGCACTGGGACCCGGAGCTGTTCAACTCCGACAACGGTCTGCACGCCGCCCAGGAGCCGGGGCGTTTCGTCGCCGCAGCTGCCCAGCTCACGCTGCCGACGCTGCTCGTGAGGGGCAAGCTGAGCGATCTGGTGAGCGAGGAGACGGCGCAGGAGTTCCTCGA
>CALMLJ010000508.1 GCA_937868025.1 uncultured Acidimicrobiaceae bacterium | reverse complement strand
CATGCCCGCAGTTGTCGATCGTGAGCGGGTACTTCGTCCGCGGCCCAGCCGACTCCGTTGTCGAACCGCTCGTCGTGTCCACCGGCGCAGCGGTGTCGGCGGGATCGTCGTCGCTGCCGCAAGCGGCCAGAACGAGCCCTCCGGCGACGACCAGCGCTGTGAGGCGGCGTCGCCGGGTGTTAGCGGAATGAGGGGACATGGGTGACGTCTTTCGTCCGGGAGGAGGTGATGGTGATCGCACCCGAGACGGGGAGAGCCACCGAGCCTTTGGTAAGTCGCCGGAACGACCCCCCGAGTTCCCGATCGAGAAAAGGTCGACCGATCGCCGAGATGAGCAGCAACTCCACCAGCGAAAACGACAAGATGTCGGCCATGACCGCTCGCACCGACCAACAGCTCGACGTGGCGTTCGTCGTCGCACCGGGGGCCGAACTCGTCGACATCGCCGGCCCGTGGGGAGTCTTCGAGTACACGACGTCCCCGACCACCGGTCGATCGCCCTTCGCTCTCTCGGTCGTGGCGGAGACCACCGACCCGCTCGTGCTCTCGGGCGGGATGCGGGTCGTGCCGGAGCAGACGTTCACCAGTTGCCGGACCCCCGACATCGTGGTCGTCCCCGCCATCGGCGTGGAGTTCTCCGACGGCTTGCTCGACTGGTTGCGCGCATCACACGGCCAGGCATCGGTGACCATGTCGGTGTGCAACGGGGCGTTCGCTCTTGCTTCCGCCGGCCTGCTCGACGGCAGGACCGCAACCTGTCACCACGGCTCGTACCGGTTGATGCGATCGCTCTACCCGACCGTCACGATCGAACGCGGCGTGCGGTGGATCGACCACGGCGATATCGCCACAGCCGGGGGTCTCACGTCCGGCACCGACCTCGCGCTCCACATCGTGGACCGCCTGCTCGGTTCCGGCGCAGCAGAACTCGCCGCGTCCCAACTGGAGTATTTCGGCGACGGCTGGCGCGACCCCACCGTCAACGCCGAGTTCGCCATCGACCCCGTCCCGCCGCCCGGGCTCGCACTCGACCCGATCTGCGGCATGGCCATCAACCCCCAAGGCGCCATCACCGCAACGTGGCACGGCAACGACCACGCGTTCTGCAGCGAGTGGTGTCGTGACATGTTCCTCGCTTCGCCGGAGCGTTTCACCAGCTGACGCCGCCTGTCGGCGTCTGGTTCGTGCCGGCCGACACCGGCGGAACCGCCGACGTGGCGAACGGTCCTCGAGGACCTGGAACTCCTGGTAGTGCCGTCCTCGGATCGGCCGACTCCAAGGGTCAGAGCTGTCGCGACGACCAGAGGACGGCAGCCAGGGTCACGGAGGTCAGGCCGACGACCAGCCCGACGATCCACCCGTCCACGCTCTTCGACACCAGGATCGCTCCGAGCGCGACGGCGATCCCGATGATCCCGCCCGTCGCCAGGATTCGCATCGAGACCCGCTCGAAACCGGTGCGGCGACGCGTGCGGGCAGGGATCATGCCCTGGGGTTCGCCCGCGGATTCGATCGTCTCGTCATGTCCGCCGGGCGATCCGAGGTCGGTCCAGCCCGAACCCGAGGTCTCCGGGTTCGTCAACCCCGGGGCAACTGAGTCCGTGCCATCTGGGTCTGTCATTGTCGTCTCCTCACTCGGTCAGCTCGTTCGATTCGTGCGGTCAGTGATCGGCGGACGCCGCGTCGTGGATCGCTGCATCGCGCCGAACGGCAGAGCGTCCCCGGACGCGAGGATCGGCGCGTCCGGCGCAGAGCCCGACGCGAATGGTTGGCCAGACTTCGGACCAAGGAGCATGGCGAGCCCTCGCTGTTCGGAGACGGAGATTTCCTCACGCGGCCGGGGTCCGGGGCAACGCACTCGTCGGCGGCTCACGCCGACGTCAGGTGAGCGTACCCCCAGACGCTCCTCACAACTGCACGCGCCGGTCGAGGGCGATCCGAGGGTTTCTGGCGGGTTGGACGATCCGTCCGTTGCGGCTCGACGCACGCATCCGCATGGACGACTTCGGGATGGGCGACTCGTCGCCGATCGGTGTACCGAGCACCCAAACGGGGTACCGCCAGGCCAGCGTGTCTGCCGACGTCCGGTCTGCACCCGACCTGGAGGCCGAATGACCAACATCCTGCGAGACATCACGGTGTCGTGCCCGCCCGAGCACGTGTTCGCCGTACTCGCGAAGGTCGAGCGGTTGCCCGAGTTCTCCGACATGACCGTACGCGTCGAGAACGCCCCTGGCCGGCCCGTCGAGATCGGCGATCGATTCGATCAGGTCGTTCGCGTCAAGGCGCTCTGCGAGGCCGCCCCGACGACGTGAGCCGGCTGGAACGCCTCGACCGCCGCACCGGAGCGAACCGCCGATCCGAGAACCGCATGCGCCACCACGATGATGTGCACCTGGACGAACACCGGTCGCGCGAAGCGGCGATGCCATGACGGCGCCGGAACGAACCCCAGGCCCTCGCCGGGCTGGGCCCGTCATGGCACTGCTCGAAGCGGCAGCCTCCTTGCCGATCGACGACCTGGCCGGGTTGATCGAGGCCGCAGGTCGCGAGATGGGGGCGACCTCGGCCCGGTTCCTCGTCGCCGACTACGGCCTGCTCTCACTCCGCCCGCTCGAGCCCGCCGGCGGGCGCCAACAGGACGATGCCACCATCGACTTGACCGTCGCCGGAAGGGCCTTCTCGCGCGCCGAAGTGCTGGTTGCCGGCACCAGGGTATTCATCCCGCTCGTCGAGGGCAGCGAGCGGCTGGGTGTGCTCGAGCTCTCCCATCCGGACTGGACCGACGAGGTGAGCTCCAACCTCCGCCCAGTCGTGCAGGCACTCGTCCTCCTCCTCGTCAGCCGACGGCGATACACCGACGGGCTGCTCCGGGCTCGCCGTTCCGAGCCGCTGTCGCTCGCCGCCGAGATCTAGTGGGGGCTCCTTCCCCCGTTGAGCTGCACGACCTCGCGGGTGTCGGTGAGCGGCATATTGGAGCCGGCCTATTCGATCGGCGGGGATTCGTTCGACTTCGCGATCAACTCCGACGTAGCCGAGTTCGCGATCATCGATGCGGTGGGCCACGGCATGAACGCCGTCCTCATCTCGACCGTCGCCGTGAACGGACTCCGCAACGCTCGCCGAGAGGGCATGAGCCTCGACGACGCCTACACCTCGACGGGCGACGCGATCAGTACCCAGTTCGGTGGCTCCAACTTCGTCACCGGGCAGTTCGGCTCCCTCGATCTGCAGTCGGGAGAAATGACGTGGTTGAACGCCGGTCATCCCCCGCCCCTGATCGTCCGCGACGGCCACGTCATGGGCGAGCTCCCGTGCTGTCCATCGATGCCGATGGGTCTCGGGGGAACGGTGGTGGAGATCGCCGTGGACCAGCTTCATCCTGGCGACAGCGTGCTCTTCTACACCGACGGCGTCATCGACACGAAGTCACCGCACGGCACGCCGTTCGGGTTCCACCGACTGAGCGATCTCCTCGAACGTGCGACCCGGCAAGGCGAGCAACCGGTCGAGACGTTGCGCACGCTGTCGCGCGCCATCACGGGCCACAGCACTGCCGGACTGAGCGACGATGCGACGTTGCTGATCGTCGAGTACCACGGACCGGACGCGTGAGGTCCGCGCTCCCCTCGCCGGCCGCCGAATCGCTGCCCGAATGACGACTCGGGACGACTTCACGATCCGACGCCCGGCGCACGAGGTGTTCACCACGCTGTGCGACCCGACGACCTATCCCGTGTGGCTCGTCGGCGCCCAGACGATCACCCACGTCGACGATGAGGATCGCGCGCCCGGCGGTCGAGCTCGCGTCGGGGGGCCGGAACCGAGCATCCCTCGAGATGCTGCGTGAGCTCGTCGAAGGGCATTTGTGATCTCAACCTCGCCGTCGAACCTGTTGGCGGATGGCGTGCCCGGATGAGGTCCGCTCGCAGGGGGTGGCGGAATACGAGCGACGGTCGGGACCCGGCGACGCGGAGGCACGTGCGCACCGTCTCCGTCGCCACCCACCGGCTGTCTGAAGACTCGGCGCTCCTCGCTCGTCGTCATGGGTGCTTCTCACACCGTCGCCTCGGCGGCAGAGGGCTCTCGATCGCTGACGAGCAGTCGGACTACGTCTGAGCGATCGAGAGTGCCGGAGCGAGGTGACGTCGGGCATCGGGGTCGAACTCATTTCGCCGGGTGGCAAGGTCTACGCCAGCAACGGTTCGATCATCGATCCCGTCACTCCGCTGCGCCTGGGTGTGGTCACGGGCGGGCAGCCGGTGCCGGCTGCGAGTCGCGGTCGACTTCTCACGATCGCTGGGAACTCGATTCAGGAGTTCGGCCTCACCTCGTACTCGACGGTGAAGACCTCCGCCTTCACGGGTGGCACAGCAGTCGACGCCACCTTGGCCGGCGACACCATCGCCATCGCAACGACCACTGGCACGATCGTCCTGGTCCCGCTCACCTGATTGGGGACCGCCTTCCCGCCCGGAGATACCGGTCGTATGAGATGTCAACCAAACCTGCGGCAGACCCATCCGACCTCAGCTCTCAAACTCGTACGCACGCCTGCTCCAGAGGGGACTCGTTGACGAGATCGAGCAAGAACTCAAGAACCCCGACCAATGTTCCATTGGTCGGGGTTCTAAAGATGACTCTTTGGTGGCGGGGGCGGGATTTGAACCCGCGACCTTCGGGTTATGAG
>CALMLJ010000507.1 GCA_937868025.1 uncultured Acidimicrobiaceae bacterium | reverse complement strand
CGAACCCGTCGACGGTCGTTTCCCGACCCGACTGGATGAGCCCGGCGTTGTTGATGAGGACGTCGATTCGCTCACAGCGCCGACCGAGTTCGGCGGCACACGCTCGGACCGAGGCCAGGCTCGCGAGGTCGAGCGGGACGGCAGAGACGTCCGACGAGGCCGCCCGCGCCGAGATCTCGGCGACGGCTGCATCGGCCTTCGCCGGGTTGCGGCACGCGATGATCACGCGCTCCCCCGCCGACGCGAGCGACACAGCGGTCTCGAGGCCGATGCCCGTGTTGGCGCCCGTGATGACGATCGTCCGTTGGTCCATCGGGCGAAACTACCGCGAGGCGACACCCACGACCGTCGTCGACGTCGGGCCCACGTCAGGGGAGCGCGTCATCTGTCGGCGGAGCCGACGACCTCCGGGACCAACGAGGCGCGGAAACGCGGCACAATACGAGCATGACGGTCCACCCTCCGGTCCCGACCTCCACCCAACTCGGGGTCTCCAACACCAAAATGCTGTGGCGCGGCTTCCTGCGACGCTGTCCGGCGTGCGGTGGCCGCAAGACGCACAGCAGTTACGCCACCCTGCTCAACGAGTGCCCGCAGTGCTCGTTGAAGTTCGAGCGGATCTTCGGCCATTCGATCGGCTACATCGGGCTCAACACGGTCGTGACGTTCGCAGTGACGTTCGTCGTCCTCCTGGGAGGGTCGATCGCGACGCAACCCGATATCCCCGTTGTGCCACTGCTCATCGCCACGCTCTCGGCCGCCGGCCTCCTGCCCATCCTCTTCCTGCCATCGGCCCACACGATGTGGACCGCGATCGATCTGGCCGTCCGTCCGCTCACCGCCGGCGAGATCGATCCGCGGTTCATCAAGGTCGATCCGGTCGTCGGTTCCTGGAGCGGCCGGCGCTGAGGGGCCGCGGAACGATGCTGCCCGACGAGGTCGCACACCTGGCGGTCACGACGCAGCTGCCCGACGGCGCTGTCCTCAGCCTCCGCCCCATCCGGCCCGACGACGGGCCGATGCTCGCTGAGGGGTTCCGGCGGTTGTCACCGGAGAGTCGGTTCCTCCGCTTCTTCTCGCCGCTCGACCATCTGAGCGCGGCGCAGCTCCGGTACTTCACCGACATCGACTACGTCGACCACTTCGCGTGGGTCGCGACGATCGCGACGCCCGACGATCCCGCCCTCGGCGTCGGCGTCGCCCGGTACATCCGCTCCAAGAGCGACCCGTCCGCCGCCGAGGCCGCCGTCGCCGTCGCCGACGACCACCATCGGCGTGGTATCGGCTCGATCATGCTCGAGGCGCTCGCGGCCGTCGCCCTCACTCGCGGCATCACCGCGTTCCACCTGCTCGTGCGATCGGACAACCACGCGATGATCGCCGCCATGGAGGACCTCAAGGCTGGCCGTCGCCCCAACGACGACGCCAGCGTCATCCGCTTCGTGCTCGACCTGCCGGATCTCGCGGACGAGATGCGCGGCACAGCGATGTGGAAGGTGTTCCGCTACGTCGGTGAGGGCTCGGCGTCGATCCAGTCGAGCGTTGGGCAACGCTGGCTCGGCGACCCACCGATCTCGACTTAGTTCCTGCCGACCCGATCCAGGTAGATGTCGTACAGCGCTGCGGTGTTGACGGTGACGTCGTGCTCGCGCTGCACGCGCTCGTGGCCGGCGAGGCCCATCTTCGCCCGGGCCTCGGGATCGAGGCGGCGCATCGACTCGATGGCGTCCGCGAGCTCGACGGCGTCGCGGGTCCGGGCCAACTTGCCGTTCTCGCCGTCCACGATCAGTTCCATCACTGGCGCCTGCCGCGTCGACACCACCGGTCGGCCCATGGCCTCGCACTCGGTGAGGAAGTTCGGAAGCCCGTCCATCTGACCGTCGGGTTGGCGACAGCACGCCAGCACCCCGATGTCGGACCACTCGATCCACGTCCTCACCTCGGCCGACGGAACCTTGCCGAGGAACCGCACCGAGTCGTCGAGCCCTGCGGCCGTGACCTGGGCACGAATGTCGTCCTGCAGGGTCGACCGGCGTGGCGGATCACCGCCGATGAGCACCAGCTCCACGGCGACGCCGCGCTCGGCGAGCAGTCGCACGGCGTCGATGAGGTAGGTGTGACCCTTGAACTCCTCGAACGTCGCGACGCAGACCATGCGGAACGGGCGGCCGCCGTCGTCGGGGTTGGGCTCGCGCAACGTGAACTGATCGAGGTCGACGCCGTGGTACACGACGTTGCCCTTGTCGTCGACGATGTCGCCGTACAACGACCGGAGTGAGTCCAGGCTGTACCGGGTGCAGCAGACGAAGAACTCCGACTCCTCGATCTTGGCGCCGATGCCGTCCTGACGAACCTGGATGTCGTGGGCATGGCCGGTGAAGGAGAACGGAATGCCGGCCAGCCACTTGATGACGAGGGCCGCGTGGGTCGGGTAGGTCGCGAAGTGAGCGTGCACGTGCTCGACGCCGTCGCGTTCCATTCGCAACGCCATCGCCGCGGCGAGGGGAACCAACAGGAAGCTGCGCAGCAGGAACTCGGGGGCCCCGAGGTTCGAAGCGATGCTCCAC
>CALMLJ010000506.1 GCA_937868025.1 uncultured Acidimicrobiaceae bacterium | reverse complement strand
GAGCGGCGTGCCTCGAAGCCGACGAGCGGCTCGAGCGGGTCGTAGTTGCCTGACCCGCGGATCATCAGCAGTTGACTGATCGGTTCGACGCGATCGCTGCGAGGTGCCGGCCGAGGATCTCGCCGGTGATGGCAGCCCAGTCGTCGGCCAGGCTGATCGCGGCTGGGGTGTGCGACCGCGCCGCGTACTCCGCGGTGGTGAGCCCGCCGGCCCGGCAACGCTCTGCGGTGAGGTGCGAGGTGCGGACCGTCGTGTTCACCAGCAGCGTCGGATCGCCGATGAGCTTCCCGAGCTCGGCTATCGCTCGTCTACGGAGGCCCGTCGCGTTGGAGGGCACCGGGCCCGCGACGACGGCGAGCACGTCGAGCTCGTCGTTGCCGGCCCGCCGAACCTCGCTGATCGTGGCTGCAAGGTCGGCTAACCCGTGGTAGCTCGCCAGGTCACTGCTTGAGGGGACCACGACAAACGCGGCGGCGGAGAGGGCTGCTCGACGCAGCACAAGCTCCCGCGCCGGGCAGTCGACGATGACGAAGTCGTACTCGTCCTCTAACTGGGAGAGCACCCGGGCAAGGGAGCCGTCATCGAGCGCGGATCGAGTGAGAGTCAGGGCTGCTGCGTCGAGATCGCGGCCGCCAGGAAGTACGTCGAGTCGGGTACGGATGTCGCAGAGAGGTTCGGGGCGGTCGCCGTTCGTCAACGCATGGGCGAGAGCTCGTCCGCCATCGGACGCGAAGCCCAGGTCGAGGGCCGTGTTGCCTTGTGGATCGAGGTCGACGAGAAGAACTCGCCGATGAGCAGCCGTCGCTGCCACGGCGAGGTGGCAGGCGAGCGTCGTCTTGAGGACGCCACCCTTGCCGGCGGCGACAGCGATGGTGTTTGAGGAGCCCATAGTGGTTCGGATTCAGACAATGCGATGATTTAGCGATCGTTGGGATGGGGAATCGTAGACCAACGATGGCGTGGGCGTTCCACCACCGGAAGCGCCTGCGACGCATCTGCGACGCATCTGCGACGAATCTCCGGCGAATGGTGCGGCGATCGTGTCGCCGCTCGGCTCAACTCCCGATATGGACTCCAACCAGCGCCACATCTCCGCCGTCCGTCATCGAGAAAGGCTCCGAGTTCGGCGCGTCGGCTGGATGCCGAGGTTCGTCGTTCGCGGCTCGATCGTGGTCGTCGCAGTGATTTCTGCGCTACTGCCGCCGGCGTTTGGAACGGCTGGCGCGACGCCAGGCGTGCCGGTGGGGCAGGCTCCTCAGCCCATGTGCGCGTCGACGAATCGGAGCTACCACATCACGGGGCTAGATGACACCGAGAAGGTCAGTGGCTTGTGGGTGCCGGCGGGGGCGACAGTCGATTTGGTGGCGACGGGGTCGATGACGACGAGCCTCTACTGGGGTCTGTACCGGGCGGAGTACGCGTTTCATGTGCTGGCTCTTGGCGGCCAGTTCGCGTCCTTCGCTGACGTCGGCTGGTGGCCGCCGGCGTCGGCGGAGGGGCCGGCCGGCGGGTGGTATCCGTTCCCGGGCCTGACGTATGGGCACTTCACGAACACGACGGGAGCGCCGGTTCGGTATCAGCTGAAGAACTGGGGCGCCCGTACGTTCGCTGGTGCTGGAGTGCGTTGGGAGTCGATCGTCACGGTGACCGGCGGCGACGGGTCAGCTGACCCCTTGTGTGCCGCCCTGCGCCCCGATGGCGCGGCTCGGGGTGACAGCGCTCCAGGGAACCTGCGGGTGAGCGATCCGGTGGACACGGCGACGGGCAACCTTTATCACGGGTTCACGGACCTCGACGCCACTGCGTCGTTGCCGGGGCTTGCCGTTCAGCGCTCCTACAACTCGACTGACACCGATGGCGCAGCGTTGGGTTCGGGATGGACCGAGGCGTACGGTGCCACCGCGACGGACTTCGTGTCGTACGCGGATGTGAAACTCGACGACGGCCGGGTGGTGAGGTTCCCGGCGAACGCTGCGGGTACGGGGTTCAATCGCCCCCAGGAGCTGGCGGCGGAGCTTTCTCGCGATCCGGATTCGTCGCTGCGTCTGACCTTCAACGGGGGTGTGGTGTGGGAGTTCGACACGGCCGGCCGGCTGGAGAAGACGACCGATGCCGCTGGAGTGTCCGCGACGGTGGTGCGCGACGGGTCGGGTCTGGTCTCGACGGTGACGTCGTCGGCGGGTACCGCGCCGAACCAGCCGAAGCTGTCGTTCTCCTACTCCGGCGGCTTCCTGGTGTCGATCGCGGCGACCGACGGCCGGTCGGTGTCGTACGGCTACACGTCCGGTCGGTTGACGTCGTTCACCGATGCCGCCGGCAAGGTGTGGGCGTACGGGTATGACGCTGCTGGTGCATTGAGCACGGTGACCGATCCGACCGGTGTGGTGTTGATGTCGACGGTGTACGGCAGCTCGGGTCGGGTCGTCTTGCAGACCACACCTGACGGTGGGGAGGAGACGTTCTCCTACGACGACGTCAACCGGATCACGACGCACACCGTGGTCGCGACTGGTGAGGTCTTGAAGTACGTGCACGACACGAACGGGCGTGTCGTCCAGATCATCGACCCGAACAACAAGACGACTGGCAAGCAGGTCGGCTCGTTCGGGTTCTGGAATCAGTCGACCACGCGCACCGGAGTGACCAGGGGTTCGACGCTCGATGCCCGGGCGAACGTCTCGGCGACGACCGACCCGGCTTCGGGGCCGACCTCGGCAACGTATGACTCCCAGGATCGCCCGTTGACGATCACCACCGCGGCTTCGGGCACGACGACCTACAGCTACGCCGGGTCGGGAACGTCGGAGATCCCATCATCGGAGACCGACGCGCTCGGAAAGGTCACCACCCGCACGATTACGAACGGGTTGGTGATGTCGGAGACCGACCCTGACGGTGTGGTGAGGTCCTACACGTATTCGCCGACTCGGCAGGTGCTGACGTCGACGGTCGGCGGTGCGACCACGACGATGGAGTACTGGCCGCAGGGGTGGTTGAAGAAGGTGACGTCGCCGGAAGGAAGGGCCACGTCCTACACGTACGACGGCGAGGGGCGGGTGTTGACGGTGACGGCGCCGGGCAACGCTGCGGGCACCACCGAGGTGACGACCTACACCTACGACGGAGCGGGTCGCTTGTTGACGACGACCGATCCGACGGGTGCTGTGACAACTCGTACCTACGACTCGCTGGGGCGCCTCGCGACCGAGTCGTTGCCCGGCAAGCTGGCGACGACGTACGGGTACGACGCGCTCGGTCAGCTGACGACGGTGACCGACCCGACCGGTGTGGTTACTGAAACGCACTACGGAGTGTTGGGCCGTGTGGAGTGGACCAAGGATGGGGCCGGGCGCCAGACGAACTACTCGTACTTCGATGACGGTCAGTTGTGGAAGACGACGGCGCCCGATGGTGGGGTGACGGAGAACACCTACGACAGCGCAGGCCGATTGTGGAAGGTGAAGGACCCGATGGCGCGGGTCACGACGACGACGTACAACGCGGCCGGTCAGGTTTGGAAGGTCACGGCCCCTGATGGCGGGGTGACCGAGACCGAGTACGACGCGGTGGGTCGGGTCAAGAAGGTCACCGATCCGACCGGGAGAATCTCCCAGACCACCTATACCGATGCCGGTCGTACCCAGACGACGACCGACGCTGCTGGTGTTGTGACCACCCTGACGTACGACTCGTCGGGACGGGCCTGGAAGTCGGCGGATCCGCTGGGTAACACGACGATCACCGAGTACTGGCCCGACGGGTTGGTGAAGAAGCAGACGTCTCCTTCAGGCCTGGCCACGAATGTCGCGTACAACAATGCGGGCCGCCAGAGTGTGGTGACCGACCCGGCCGGAGTGACGTCGACGACCACGTGGTCGGCTCGCGGCGAGCGGCTTGCCGAGCAGATCTCCGGTCGTGGGCCCAAGCAATTCCTGTTCAACCCTGATGGCACGATGGCGTGGTCGAAGGACGAGCGGGGCAACCAGACGACGTATGCGTACGACGGTGCTGGCCGCTCGACGGGCCGTGTGACACCCGTCGCGACGGAAGGCTGGGGATACGTCAATGGCGAGATGGTGTCGTACATCGCTCCGCCGGTGGGCGGTGTCGCCCGGGTGACGCTGTTCGGCCGTGATGCTGCGGGTCGGGTGAACGCGGTGGCGGACCCGTCGGGTCGGGCGATGAACGACACGTTCAACGCCGCCGGCGATCTGACCGGACGAGTCTTCACTCAAGGCGGTTCGACGCTCGGCTTCACGTATGGCTACGACAGCGCGGGCCGGCAAAACTCCGCGGTGACGCCCGATGGCACGTTCACCAAGACCTTCGACCTCGCGGGACGACTCCTGTCGGTGAACCCGGTCGACAATCGATACATGTCGTACTCCTACGACAGCGGCGGGCGTGTGTCGCAGGTGACGACGCCCGAGGGTCTCGAACTCGTCTACGGCTACGACGCCGCTGGTCGGGTCCAGAAAATCTCACCCAACTCGACGATGGTCGACTGGTTCAACGGTGCCAATGCGGCCGGGGCCGATCCGTCCAAGTGGACTCGACAGGCAGTTGGTGGTGGCTCGGCAGCGATTGACGGCAACCGACTCCGTCTGTCGACGACAGCGACGGCCGGGTCGTCGATGGGTGTGACGTCGACCGCTCCTCAAACGGCGGATTCGGTGACGACGGTGTCGTTTCAAGCGGCATCGAGTGCTGTGGGGAACCAGTCGCGGTTCACGGTTGGTGTTCGGCAGAACGCGGCGAACACCGCGGGGTATCGGGTTGAGTTCACGACTGACTCGACGACTGCGAAGCTGATCAAGCGCGTGGCCGGGACGGACACGGTGTTGGGTACGTTCACGGCACCGACACCGGGTACGGAGATCCGGACCCAGATCGAGGTGTCGGGTTCGACGGTGCGGGCGAAGGTGTGGCCGGCATCGGGGTCTGCTCCGGGTACGTGGGGTGTGTCGGTGACTGATACGTCGATCACGGCGGCGGGGGCGACTCAGGTGCGTACCGATCGGGTTGCGGGGTCGAACAGTGTGGCGATCGACAGTTACCGGCAACGCAACAATCAGGGGTCGGCGTTGGCTCCGTTCGTGACGAACACGTACAACGCTGACTCCCAGGTCACGACGGAGGCGTTCCCGTCGGGATCGCGGGTGAACACGTTCACCGCTGGGCGGTTGACGAAGCAGGTGCAAACGGTGCCGGGCGCAGACCGGACCACTGATGTCACGTATGACAGTGCGGGTGCGTACGCAACGACGGCAGTTGGGGGTGTGACGACGACGTATGGGTATGACGCTTCCGGTCAGTTGTTGTCGGCGACACCGTCGACGGGTGCGGCGTTGGAGTACACCTACGATGGTGCGGGGCGTCGGGCGACGTCGAAGGTCGGTTCCGTGACGACGTCGTACACCTACAACTCGGCTTCGCAGTTGACGGCGGTCACGCCGGCTGCTGGTTCGGCGACGTCGATGACCTATGACCTTGCGGGTCGCCGGCTCACGGAGACGACCGGGTCTGCGGTGACGACGAACACGTACGATCAGGCGGGCCGGTTGGCCGGTATCGCCAAGACCAATGCTGGCACGGTGGTGACCTCGGAGGCCCGCAAGTACACCCCCGAAGGTTTGCTGCGGATGGACACGGTGACCGGCCCGGGTGGCGGGTTCTTGCGGGCGTTGAAGTACGACTGGGACACGAACACCGGTGGGCTCGCTCAGATGGTGTCGACCCTTGATGGTGAAACGAACTTCGGGCTCGTTCGGAACAACGGTACCTGGGCGGCGTCGACCAAGGGTGGTACGCCAACGTTGTTCGGCAGTGATGTGTTCGGGTCGGTGATCAACAGCACCGGCCAGACCCTGGCGAACGCGACCGGTTGGGACCCGTACGGCAACCCGACGGGTGCGACCGCGACGAACGCTGCACGGTTCGGGTACCGGGGGGAGCTCACCGTGCTGGGTGACACCTACCTGCGAGCCCGGAACTACCAGAACACGACCGGAACGTTCACCACGGTCGACCCCCTCGACGACGTCGCTGCCACGTCGACGTCGGGGAACCGGTACCACTACTCCTACAACGACCCGATCAACCGGCAAGACCCGTCAGGGCTGCGGCCCGGAGAGCCCGATCACGAGCACCAAGCGGGCCGGCCAACGGGCAGCGCGGGAGCATCGGCCGCCGGGTCGTCGGACCGTGTTCGCCGGTCGGTGGAGGACGCGATCAAACGTTGCCCGGCGCCCGAGGATCACATTCAACGTGCGACCACGAAGTGGTGGTACGACATCGACTTCGCGGCGAGGACGTGCACGTTGACCTTCAACGGGAAGATGTCGAACGGTCTCGAGCAGCTGATCGTCGACTATCAGACCGAGATCACAGTCGGTCTGGCGGTGGTCGCGGTTGCTGCCGCCGCAGTTGCCGTGGCGGCGGGTGGAGGGGCCGTCGTTCTGAGTGAGGCGGGAAAGGCGTCCGTTGAGGTCGTGGCGGGAGGATCTGCGCTCGTCGTCGGGGTAGCAGTCGCTGGGGGAGTGGTCACGGTCGTGGTGGGAGGCGTGATCGTCGTGCTCAGAAACCTCGACGCCGCCGGACCGAGTCCGCAGACGAGCGGCCGAGGCGGTGGCAGCACCACGACTTCCACGCCATCGACCTGCGGGGCCACAGAAGACGGGCCAGACGAATCGGGGAAAGGACGAAGCGCCAGTCCTGTCGGGGAGGTTCTCCGCGATGGAGCGGTCAAGGTTGTCATCTACTCGAATGACCACGGCCCGCCCCACGCGCATGTGAAAGGCGGTGGCCCCGAGACCCGTGTTGGTCAGAACGGAAAGCCGCTTAATGGGGATCCCGAACTCACGAGGGCCCAGCGGCAGGTCGTTGAGAAGCACCTTAAGGAGATCCGCGACGCAATCCGGGAATACATGCGGTGGTTTGGTGACGAGTGCTGACATGACGAGCAACAGTGAAGTCTTCGAAAGTGCCGTTGGCCGCCTTGCGACGGCCTTCGGTCACGAGCGTGAACATGTTCTCGCGGATGAGCACGCGCGCTACCGCCTCTACCTAGAGGCATACCGGCAGTCTCCGGACCTTCGGAAATCGGCGGTCGATGCGATCGCCATGGAGCCGGATCGTGCGATGCAGCAATCGACCGTCGGGCTTCTGCTGGATGAGGCCGCGACGAGGTCGGCCTCCGATAGAGACCTTGCGCGATGGTGGGCTACATGGCCAGAGACCATCCGACGGATCGACTACTTACGGAGACGCGAGGCCGAGTGGGAGGTCGTACTCCGGCTCGCATGTGGGGGCGATCTCAACCTGAGTGAAGTCAGCGAGTCTTCCGACTGGCTCCAGCGGAAGCTCGCCGCACAGGGCAGGCGAGACGTCGCGGAGTTTCTTAGTGAGAACGGTCGAACTCGTCGGATACGCAACCTCGCGTCTGCTCGCCTTACTGGTGATCTGTGATGTGCCACAAACTCGCCCCTTGCGGGTCGCCGGCTCACGGAGACGACCGGTTCGGCGGTGATGAATCGCCCTGGGCTTGGTGGAGGCTCTGACCTGCCCCACACCCGGCTTCCGGAGTCGGTGACGAGTCGTCAGAGCGGGGATGGTGTTGGGGGAGGTTCTCGTATCCGGCCTCAGGCTCGAACTTCCGACGTGGAACCCGCGTGAGGCGGGTTTCCCGTCGGACGAGCCGCGGACGGGTGTCCCCGGCGGCGGTCGTAGGCTGCGGCGATGGGTCGAGGCCGGAGTGTCAGGACGATGTCGGTGCGCCACCGCGACGGCGTCGCCAGCCGCGGGCCCGACGACCTCATCGTCGAGGAGCCCATGGAGATCCGCCTCGACGACCATCTCGTCACGACCACCATGCGCACGCCGGGCCACGACTTCGAGCTGGCAGTCGGGTTCTGCCACAGCGAAGGCCTCCTCGGTGGCGCGGCGGTCAACGGCATCCGCTACTGCGGCACGGGCACCGCGGTGGACACCGAATTCAACGTGGTGTCGGTCTCGACCGGTGGGTGGGCCCCCGAGCCCACGGCCAGGGTCGGAACGACGAGCTCGTCGTGTGGCATGTGCGGATCGATGGCCATCGAGCAGATGACGGACCGTCTCGATCCGATGCAGCCCGTCGAGTTCGACTGGACGTTGTTGGCCACCGTGGCCGAACGGATCGGCCGGCAACAGGAGCTCTTCGCCCAGACGGGGGCCTCCCACGCCGCGGGAGCGTTCCGTCTCGCCGACGGTCGTGTCGACGTGGTGCGCGAGGACATCGGCCGCCACAACGCCGTCGACAAGGTGGTCGGTCGGCTCCTCCTCGACGACGCCCTGCCGGCGCTCCGAGCCGATGCCGAGCCGATGGGCCTGTGGGTATCGGGCCGCGCCAGTTTCGAGATGGTGCAGAAGGCGTGGGCGGGGGGATTCCGTGTGCTCGCATCCGTGAGCGCTCCGAGCTCGCTGGCCGTCGACCTCGCCAAGCAGGGCGGCGTGTCGCTCGCGGGATTTGCCCGTGGCGGCGACCTCACCGTCTACGCGTAAGGTCGGCGTCATGCCCGACGAGGAATCCACCGAGCCGACGATCGAGCGGGTGCTCGTGATCATGGCGCACCCCGACGACGTCGACTTCGGCAGCGCCGGCACCGTCGCCACCTGGACCGACGCCGGCCTCGAAGTCACGTACTGCCTGGTGACGAGTGGCGACGCCGGCGGCAGCGACCTCACCCAGTCCTACGAGGACCGAGCGTCACTCCGCGAGGCGGAACAGACCAACGCCGCGGCGGAGGTGGGTGTCACCGACCTTCGGTTCCTGCGCCTGCCCGACGGTCGGCTCGAATACGACCTCGATCTGCGAAAGGCCATCACCCGCGTCATCCGCCAGGTGCGCCCGCACCGCGTCCTGACCCAGTCGAGCGAACGCAACGTCGACCGCATCTACGCGAGCCACCCCGACCACCTCGCGGTGGGGCAAGCGGCGATCGCCGCGGTGTATCCCGACGCCCGCAATCCGTTTGCCTTCCCCGAGCTCCTCGCGAACGAGGAACTGGAGCCGTGGACCGTGCCGGAGGTGTGGACCCAGGGCGGCCCGGAGATCCCCGAACCGGCGCGGGTGGTCGTCGACATCACCGACACGTTCGACCGCAAGGTCGCGGCGCTCCGTGCCCACGTCAGCCAGACCGGCGGCCGCGAGGGCCTTGCGGACTTCCTCCGGGAATGGGCGGTCGACAACGCTCGGATCGGAGGGCTGCCCGAGGGCCGGCTCGCCGAGGTCTATCGGCGGATCGACACGCGGTAGTTCAGCCGCCCGTACACGGCCCCTCGCCGCAGACGTCGATGAGGGTGCCGTCGTTCACGAAGCTCACGAGGAGCGCGAGGGCGGACGTCTCGTCTCCGAGGTCGCCGTGGGGATCGTCGCCGCCGCGATTCGGTGTGTTCGTGTCCGGCGGCGTCGGCGTGCCGAAGTCCCACACGAAGAGCGCCGAGCCCGTCGTCGGCAGTTCGGGCAACGGGGCGATGCCGTAGAACGGGTCGACTGCGGACGACCGACCGGCGGCCAGGGTGGGTTCGCGGCGGCGAAGTCCCAACGTTCGGGCGAGCTTCTGCGTGCTCACGTTGGTCACCTGGTGGTCGCCGAAGGCCTCGAGGGCGAGGACCGGCTTCGCCGCGATCCCCTCGTACGGATCGGTCGTCAGGTGCTGGGCGTACCCGGCGTTCTCGCCGCGGTCCCACAACTGCTCCGCGAGTTCGAGCGTGAGGAGCTGGTCGAGTTCGCCGGGGTACGCGGCCTCGAAGGTCCCGATGAACTCGTCGAAGTCGACGCTGCGTCGGAGCAACAGGTTGTACCCGAGCCCGCCGACGGCGAGCACGACCTTGTCCCAGTCGTCGGTGACCGTGGACGCGACGCCGCCGAGGATGCCGCCCTGGCTCGCCCCGAGGAACGCGAGCTTGCTGGTGTCGATGACGGGCGCGCCGTCCGTCGAGAACGCGCCGTCCGTTGCGAACCCGTCAGCGCTGCGCAGCAGCCGACCCAGTACGACGAAGGCGAGCTGGCCCTGCTGCATCCGGTCCGGTTGCGTCCGGAATCCGCTGAAGTCCCGGAACTCGCCGACGATCGTCGGGATGTCGGCGGCGCTCATGCCCAGGTAGTCGGTGGCACACATGCCGATGTTGGCGATCGCCGCGGTGCCGCCGATGCCGAGCACCTCCGAACGGCTGCCGAGCAGGCCGTGGCCGTAGACGATCATCGGCGCCGGGTCGGCGGCCGTTGCCCCGGCCGGCACGGTGCACGTGAAGTCGGCGGACATCGTCCCGTTGCGAGCGGGGATGCCATCGGGGTCGTTGTCGTTGTTCAACACACTTCCCGGTCCGCCGTCGCCGGCCAGGTACCGGGGCATCTCGAACGTGCCACTCACGATTCGCGCCGCGCCCGCCGTCTCGTTCGACGTGACGGTGAACGGCGGCGCCCCATCTCCGAACTCTGAGAGTGTCTCGGCGGCCATTGCTCGGAGGCGGCCCGACAGCGAGTCGGACGAAGCGACCGTGAACGACCACGCGATGTCGAGGTCATCGGTCGTCGCCCCGGCGGTTCCCAGCGCGTCCAGCCACTCCTGCTGTTCCTCGTCGGGATCGTCCACCAGCTCGCTGAACGCTCCGGTCGGTTCGACCTCGGTGCCGTCGGTGCGTACGAGGCCGCGCAGCCCGACCGCGTAGCGGTGCGCCTCGGTCAACGAGGTCGCGGGGACGATGATCAGGGCCTGCTGGTCGGGATCCTCGGCATTCGCGTCGAGTTCGGCCCACGCCGCAACCCGGTCGCCGGTCGTGACGTCGACGAGCACGAGCCCCGAGTCGTCGTCGAGCGAGCGAGAGAGGTCGGTTACCGGAGGGAGCTTCGACGCCGACACGTCCAGCGACTCGACGTGCACCAGCAGGTTGGACGCCGGACTGAAGCCGTCGTTGCGGTTCCATTCGGTGGGGTCGATGTGGACACCGTCGGCGTTGACCGGCGTACCGTCGACCGGCAGGTCGACGCGCCGGCCGGTCGGGGTGCTCGGGTCGGCACGGGTGAACCGGTCGTTGGGCCAGGGCAACAGGCAGGCGGTCGGGTCGGTGTCGTCGCAGGTTGCGGTGCCAGGCGGTTCGCTCACCGGTGCCGGACGAGCGGTCGTCGCCGCACGGTCCGATGCGGCACCGGCACGGTCGTCATCAGCCCCGTCGTCGGACGAGCACCCGGCGAGCAGGGCGACCGAAGTCAGCAGGATGATGAAGGGACGCATCCGGGTCGACATCCGGCCGACCTTAGGCACGGTGTCGAACGCCACGACGGCTCGAATGCCCCATCGGCCGGGACAGCCCTAACCTTGCGGCATGAACGCCTCCACTCCGCAGGTCGGCCTGGCCGTCGCCCACTTCTTCTGGTCCACGTCGGTGCTCGCCGATGCCGACGCCGTGCTCGACGTCATCGCGAAGGCCGAGGCCGACGGCGATCAGGTCGTCACCGCCTCGATGCTGGGTCACAAGTCCGACCTCTGCACGATGGTCCTCAGCACCGATCAGTGGCGGCTCCGGCGCTTCCAGACGGCGATGGTCGAGGCGGGCTTCGAACTCGTCGACAGCTACCTGTCGCTCACCGAGATGTCGGAGTACGCGCAAGGCCTCCCCGAGGAGATGAAGCAGGCGCGCCTGTTCCCCCAGCTCCCGCCCGAAGGCAAGCCCGCGTTCTGCTTCTACCCCATGTCCAAGCGCCGCAACGTCGGGCAGAACTGGTTCACGCTGCCGTACGACGAGCGCAAGGCGCTCATGATGGAACACGGTGCCTCCGGCCGGAAGTTCGCCGGGCGCGTCGTGCAGGTCATCACCGGCTCGACGGGCATCGACGACTTCGAGTGGGGTGTGACGCTGTTCTGTCAGCACCCCGACGATGTCAAAGAGGTCGTCTACACGATGCGGTACGACGAGGCCTCCGCGACCTACGCCGAGTTCGGCTCGTTCTACGTGGGCATGGTGGCGTCGCCGGTCGAGGTGCTGTCGAGCCTCGGCGTCACCAACGCGGACTGATCGCCCTCCGGCGAATCACCCCCCGACGAGCTGCGCCAGCTCGTCGGTCATGTCGGCGGCCGTGCCGTACGTAGCGATCGTGGACGGGCCCTTGCCCTTCGCGACCAGACCTCTGACGACCGACGCGGCCGCCGGCGCCGACGTGACGAGCACCAGCGCCTGGGGGTCGGAGTCGATCAGCTGTTGAGCGACCGCTGCTCCGTCGGGGTCGTCGCCGACCTCCACGGTCGCGGTGACGGTGCCCGAGTCGGCGTTGATGGCCGCAGCGATGTCCGCCGCGAGCTCCTGGTTGTCGTCTCCGGTACCGGCTGCGATCGCGACCCGCGTGTACCCGTCGTTGGTGATGAGGTTGCCGAGCACCTGCCCCTCGAGGTCGGTGGGGGGCGACAGCCGGAAGAACAGGCCGCGGTCGTCGGCGACCGACAAGGCCCGGGCCGTGTCGGTCGGCGAGAAGAGGATGATGCCGGCGTCGGTGAGCTCGGGGATCGCAACACTCGTGATGCCGTAGACGGTTCCTCCGATGACGGCGTCCACCGGGCGGTCGATGAGCCGTCGTACCGCGTCGGTGGTGGCCGACGACGAGCCGTCCCCCGATTCGTCGGGCACGAGCACCACGGGTTCGCCGAGTACACCGCCCTCGGCGTTGACCTCGTCGACGGCGACCTTGGCACCGGCGAGTGCGGCACGGGCGGCGGCGCCATCGGGACCCATGACCGGCAGCAACGTGCCGATCTCGAGGACCCCATTGCCGATCGGTCCGTAGATCGGGTCAGCCCCGGCCGGGCGATCCGCCAGCGGCCGGGACTGCACCGTGACCTGGTCGACTGCCCGGAGGGCGCCGGTGCCGGTGAACTCCACGACCGCAAAGCCGGCTTCGCCCGGATCGCCGTTGGCGAGCAGATTGATGTTGCCGCTGACGCCGTCGTAGTCGAAGTCGGTGTTGTCGAGCGCGAACTCGCGACAGGCGTGGAACCCGAGACAGGTCCGACCACCCTCGGTGCTGCTGATCACCTCGTCGGCGATCCGCCCTGGTGAATCGCTGCGAGCCGACTCCGCCGAGATGGCCAGGACCATCACGATGTCGTAGCCCTCTGCCGCACCCGTGAAGTCGTCGACCGTGCCGTCGACGGCGCGGACGCGATCGCGGAAGTCCTCGGTGATGCGGATGCCGGGCGCCGCACCCTTCATGCCCTTGAGGGGGCTGGACCCCGACGTGATCGGGCCGGTGCGTCCGCCGCCCGGATCGATGGTGGCAGCGTCGGTTCCCTCGCCGAATTCGGTGGCCGCCGTGGTCGTCGTCACGGCGGCGCTCGACGACTCGTCGAGCTTGGCGTTGGTGCACGAGGCCGTCGCGGCGCCCACCAACGCGATCGTCAGGGGTACCAGGGCGCTGCGGAGGAGCGGTCTCGCGGCGCGCGGGGCCGAGGCGGTCGGGGGCATATCGGGGACCACTGTAGAAGCGCTACGGTCCGGGAGCGATCGTCGGCCGGAGGGGGCTCTCAGTGACCGAACTGTTCCAACCACTCGCGCGTGACCTCGGCGACGCCCCGGCGCTCATCGACGAGGCGGGTACCACTTCCTGGCGCCAGCTGGACGAACGGGCGAACCGCATCATCGGTGCGCTCCGTGCCCGAGGCGTCGGCGACGGAGCGACCATTGCGGTGATGGTGGGCAACCGTCGCGAGTTCTTCGAGATCTTCGCCGCGGTGTGCCACGCGAGCTGGGTCGCGGTGCCGGTCAACTGGCACTGGGTGGGCGCCGAGCTCGCGTACGTGATCGGGAACTCCGGAGCATCGGCGATGATCGTGGACGAGGCGTACCTCGACGTCGCCCGCGATGCCCGTGGGCGAGAGGAATCGGCGAACTGCGAACACTGGATCGCGCTCGGCGGCGACGTCCCCGACGACTTCGAGTCCTTCGAGTCGTTGCTCGCCGCGGCGTCGCCCGACGAGCCGGATGGCCAGGCGACGGGAGGACCGATGTTCTACACGTCGGGAACGACCGGATTCCCGAAGGGCGTTCGCTCCACCCTGTCCACCACCGGCCTGCCCGCCTCGATGTGGACGCTCATCTCGGGCTCCATGCTCCAGATGCTCGGCGTGCCGGCAGACGGCGTCACGCTGCTCGACGGGCCGGCGTACCACTCGGCCCAATGGGTGTTCTCGATGTTCCCGCTGTTCGGCGGATCGACGGTGGTCATGCGGCATCGGTTCGACCCGGTCGAGACGCTGGCCGCCATCGATCGCCACGGCGTCACGAACCTCCACCTCGTACCCACCCAGTTCGTTCGCCTCCAGAAGCTCGACGACCACCAGCGGGCGACGTTCTCCGGCGAGTCGCTGCAGGTGGTGTACCACGGAGCCGCCCCGTGCCCGCCCGACGTGAAGACCGCGATGCTCGACTGGTGGGGCGACGTCGTGCACGAGTACTACGGCGGCACCGAGGGGGGCTTCCTCACCACGATCGGCGGCGCCGAGTGGCGGGCGCGTCCTGCGAGCCTCGGGCGCCCCACCGACCTGACCGAGCTCCGTGTGGTCGACGACAACGGCGCCGACGTGCCCGCCGGCACCTCTGGTCAGATCTACTTCCGTTCCCGTATCGGCTCCGACTTCAGCTACCACGAGGATCCCGACAAGACCACCGCCGCTCACCTCGACGGCTGGGGAACCCTTGGCGACATCGGGTACTTCGACGACGAGGGCTACCTCTTCATGTCGGACCGTCGAATCGACATGATCATCTCGGGCGGGGTCAACATCTACCCCGCCGAGATCGAGGCCGCGCTGGTCGCCCATCCCCTCGTCGCCGACGCGGCGGTGTTCGGCATCCCCGACGACGAGATGGGCGAACAGGTGAAGGCGGTCGTCGAGCTGGTCGACGGTGCGATCGCCGACGCCGCGCTGACCGACGAGCTGATCGCCCACTGTCGAGGCCGCCTTGCCGGCTACAAGGCGCCGCGCAGCATCGACGTCACCGACCGGCTGCCCCGACAACCGACGGGAAAGCTCTACAAGCGCCTCCTCCGGGACCCGTACTGGACCGACGTCGGCCGGAGCATCTGAGACCGACCCAGGGTTCCGACCGTGCGGCACCGGCCGGCACGGCCATACTGGCGCGATGACCGAGCCTGCCGAAGCCCAGCCCGAAACCCTTGTCGGGATCTCGTTCCCCGACATCTTCCGCGCCCAGGAGTTCCTGACCGCCGCCACACGCATGGCGTCACGCGGTGAACTCGCCCTCAAGGATGCCGTCACGGTCGTGAAGAACTCCGACGGAAAGACCGTGGTTCACGAGACGGTCGACCTGCAGACGGGCCAGTCGGCGATGTCGGGCGCCCTGTGGGCCGGTCTCATCGGCCTGATCGTGGGTGGGCCCGTGGGCTGGGTTGCCGGCCTCGCCGTCGGCGCCGGGGCCGGTGCGGCCACCGCGAAGCTCGTCGATCTCGGGCTCGCCGACGAGTGGGTCGAGTGGTTCCGTGAGGTCGTGCAACCCGACACCGCAACGGTGGCGCTGCTCGTCACCGAACTCAATCGCGATGCGCTCGTGACCGAAGCGTCGCGGTTCACCGGCGCCGAGCTCGTCTACACCAACCTCGACCCGTCCACGATGGACCGGGTCAAGCAGGCCCTCGGCGATCACACGGCCGCGCCCGCCGACGCCGAAGCGCCGCCCACGACCGCCCCGTCCGACTGACGCTCGAACGCCGCGGCGTCGTCATGCCCTCGGATCGAACGAGGACTCCTCGGCGAGCAGCGTGAACAGCTCGGCTTCGCGCTCGGTGAGTTCCTTCGGTACCACGATGGTCACGACGGCGAACAGATCGCCCGCCGCCCCCTGGGGGTTGGGGAGGCCCCGCCCCTTGAGGCGAAGGCGTCGGCCGCTCGACGTCCCGGCTGGGACCTTGATCGTCGCTGCCCCACCGGGGGTATCGACGCTGACCTTGGCGCCCAACGCAGCTTCCCACGGGGCGACGGGGACCTTCACCGACAGGTCGCGACCGTCGACGGTGTAGCGGCCGTGTCCGGCGAAGCGGACCGTGAGGAACAGGTCGCCGGCCGGCCCTCCACCAGCGCCCGGGCCACCCTCGCCGCGGACGCGAATGCGCTGGCCCTCGACAATGCCCACGGGGACGTTGACGTTGACCGAGCGGGTGCCGCGTGGACCCGACAGCGTGATCGAACGCTCGCCACCGTGGTACGACTCCTCGATCGACAGCTCGATCTCGACCTGCTGATCGGCACCCGGTCGCGGGCCGGTCGCCCGGCGACCGCCGCCGAACAAGCCGCCGAGGAGGTCCTCGATGTTGGGGGTGGCCCCGCCGCCGAACCCGAAGTCCCCCGCCATCCGGCCGGCGCGGTTCCACATGCTCGGATCAGTGCCGTCGGGAACCTTGCGGAAGTCCTCGCCGAACGCGTCGTACTTCTTGCGCATCTCGGGATCGGAGAGCACCTCGTTGGCCTCCGAGATCGCCTTGAACCGGTCCTCGGCGCCCGGCTCGGTGTTGACGTCGGGGTGCCACTTGCGGGCAAGTTTGCGGTAGGCGCGCTGGATCTCGTCGGCTGATGCCGTGCGCTTGACCCCCAGGATCTCGTAGTAGTTCTGCGCGGCCATGTGCACAACGTATCGACCGCGGACGACCTCGACGGAAGGGTCAGCCGGTGGCGGAGCTGTCGATGCGTTCCCAGAGCGGGAATCGGATGTGTGCGATCTCCTGGTGGTCGACGATGCGGCCGTTGACGGCGAGGTGCTGCAGCGCGTCATTGGCCTTCGCCGGGCCGCCGAGCAACGCCATGAAGGTGGGCACCGGGAGGAGCAACTCGCCCTCGGCGTCGCCCTCCCGGAGGATGGCGTCGACCTCGAGGACGGGACGCTCAGGTCGGTCGAGCGAGAGCGCGTGGCACTGGTGGACGACCCGTTCGAACACGGCGATCGCCTGGATTCGCATCGCGAGACTCTAGCGCCGCGGGCCCGATCATGAAGGATGTGTCAGGTTTCCTCCGACCGGCCGGTTGTCGGCTAGGCAGGGGGCATGAGTGACGAGAGCGACGCGCGCCTGATGGCCGAGATCTCGGCGCGACTGGTCGAGGCGAGCGCCCGAGCCCTCGGCCCGTGGGTCGAGGCCGCCGTGGCGCAGCGGGCCGGCGACCGCGCCGCCGAACTGGCGTCGGCGGCGACGGCGGCAGGGGAGCGGTGCGCCGAGGAGGTCCCGGCGACGATGACCGCCCTGCTCGCGCTCGACATCGACGCGCAACGCTCCACCCCGCTCGGCATCCTCCGGTCGGCGTGCCGCTACCCAGCTGCCGTGTTGGCTGCGGCCGGCGTTCCGGCTCCTGCCCGGGACCCCTTCGACGAGCGAGCCAATCCCGACGATCGCTACGAGGTGGGTCCGGCGACGTGGGCGGACCTCGGTGAGGAGGTCGGTGAACTGGGCATCGCCTGGGGGGCGGCCAAGGCTCACCTGCACAAGCGTCGGCACCTGGGACGCTGACCGACGGGTCGTCCGCCCGGCCCCGTAACAATCACGAAACCCGGCCTCACATACACTCCTGAGCGCGCACCGAACCAGAAAGCGACTCGCCATGAAGCTCGTCACCGCCATCATCAAGCCGTTCAAGCTCGACGACGTGAAGTCCGCCCTCAAGGCCATCAACGTGGTCGGCCTCACGGCCACCGAGGTGCAGGGGTTCGGTCGTCAGGGCGGGCACACCGAGACGTACCGGGGCGCCGAGTACAAGATCGACTTCGTGCCGAAGGTCCGTCTCGAGGCGGTCGTTGCCGATGACGACGTCAACGCGGTGGTCGACGCCATCGTCGGCTCGGCGCGGACCGACAAGATCGGGGACGGCAAGGTGTGGGTCACCACCGTCGACCAGCTCGTCCGAATCCGAACCGGAGAGCGCGACAACGACGCCATCTGATGCCGCCGGTACTCGACCGATCGTCCGTCCTCGACAACCCCGACCTACGCGGTCGGCCGTTCGTCGACGCCTACACCCGTCTCGTCGACACGTGGATCGTCGAGCTCTACGACGAGCTCTTCGGTGAACGGTCCGGCGTCGCGCTCGTTGCCACCGGCGGCCATGGCCGTGGCGAGCTCGCACCCCAGAGCGACCTCGACCTCCTGCTCCTCCACGACGGTTCGATCGACCTCGGCACCGCCCAGCGGCTCTGGTACCCGATGTGGGATGCCAAGTTGAAGGTCGGCCACTCCGTCCGAACGGTGGCCGAGACCCTCGCGCTCGCCTCCGACGACCTCCCGACCGCCACCTCGCTCCTGAGCGTGCGGCGCCTGGCCGGTGATGCGTCGCTCGCCACCGACCTCGCCGTCGACAGCGCGGCCCAGTGGCGCAAGCAGTCGAAGCGGGTCCTGGCATCGCTCATGGAGACCGTGACCTCCCGGCACGAGACGACCGGAGAGGTCGCGGCCGCGCTCGAGCCCGACCTCAAGGAAGGCCGCGGCGGTCTCCGCGACGTCCACGCGTTGTCGTGGATCCTCGCCGCCGCGCCCGACCTCGACATCCCCCGTCCCGAGTCGCTCGCCGGCGAGTACGACACCCTGCTCAACGCCCGGGTCGAGCTGCACCGCGTCACCGGGCGCGCCGGCGACGTCCTCCAGCTCCATGACCAGGACGGGGTCGCCGACCGACTCGGCATCGAGAACGCCGACGTGTTGATGACCGAGGTGGCGACGGCGGCGCGGCGCATCGCGTGGTCGAGCGACGAGGCGTGGTTCGTCGTGCGGGGCTCGCTGAGCGGCGGCATCTTCAAGCGGTCGCCTCGGCGCCAAGACCTCGGCCACGGAGTGGAGCTCTGCGGAGAACGGGTCCATCTCGCCGAAGGGGCCGTCACCGACGAGTTGAGCGTGCTGACGGTCGCCGTCGCGGCCGCGAAGCACCGTGCCCGAATCGGTCGCACGACCCTCGTCACGTTGCAGTCGGCGCCGCCACTGCCCGAGCCCTGGCCCCCGGCGGCCCGGGCACTGTTCGTCGAGCTGCTCCGGTGTGGTCCCGCAGCCATCTCTGTCATCGAGACGCTCGACCTCAACGATCTGTGGCTCCCGATGGTTCCCGAATGGGAGCCCAACCGGAGCCGGCCGCAACGCAACGCCTACCACCGGTTCACCGTGGATCGGCATTCGTGGGAGTGCGTGGCCCTCGCCGCCGGCCTGACCGATCGAGTGACCCGCCCCGACCTCCTGGTCATGGGAGCGCTGCTGCACGACATCGGCAAGGGCTATCCGGGTCAGCACTCGATCGTCGGCATGGAACTCGGTGCGGCGGTCATGCGGCGCATGGGGTACCAGGCCGATGACATCGACACTGTGGTCCTGATGATCGAGCAGCACCTGTTGTTGCCCGACGTTGCGACCCGCCGCGACCTCGACGACGCCACGACGATCCTGCTGGTGGCGGCGCGGGTCGAGACCACGGAACGGCTCCGCCTCCTGGCAGCGCTCGCCGAGGCCGACTCCATCGCGACCGGGCCCTCGGCGTGGAGCCCGTGGAAAGCCGGCCTCCTCGCCACGTTGGTCGAACGGGTCGCATTCGTGACCGACGGCGGGGACGTCGAACAGGTGATCACCGCCAGCCCGGCGACGCTGGCCCAACTCGAGTTGGTGGAGCGCGGGGCCGCCGGTGGCCGCCCGGCCATCGACGCCCACGACGATCGACTCACGCTCGTGTGCTCCGACCGGCCCGGGCTGTTCAGCCGGATCGCCGGAGTGCTCGCCCTCAACGGCCTCGACGTGCTCGAGGCGTC
>CALMLJ010000505.1 GCA_937868025.1 uncultured Acidimicrobiaceae bacterium | reverse complement strand
GCGGCGGCGGACGAACCCGAGACCCTCGTAGACCCGCAGCGCTCCGGCATTGTTCTCGGCAACGTGCAGGAACGGTTGCTCGCCCCGCTCGAAGATGCCCTCGGCAACGACGCCGGTGATGCCCGAGGCGAGGCCGCGGCCACGGGCGTCGGGATGGGTACAGACGGCAGAGATCTCGGTGAACCCGTCGAGGTGCAGCCGCTCGCCCGCCATCGCCACCAGCCGGGCACCGTCGAAGTGCCCGTAGTACCGGCCCATCTCGATGGTTCGGGGCCGGAACGGGCCGGGCTCCGTCACCGCCACGAGGTCGAGCATCTGCGGCACGTCGTCGACGGTGAGCCGACGCACGTCGGGGCGCGGCGCGGCGACGTACGCGTCGACAGTGACCGTCAACTGGTGACCGCGACCACGATGCAGCTCGTCCCACCCGGCCGGCAACGAGGGGATCTCACCGCGCATCAGCGCGAACGGCCCGTCGGAACCGCTCAGCGCAGCGAGGTCGGCAAGGCGTTGGTCGTCGATCCGGTCGACCGCAGCGAAGGGCGACACGTCCACGGGGTAGCGACGGGCATCGCCCTTGGTCTCGGCGAACGACTCGTGGTGCGACGTGAGGGCCGCCCATCCGGCGTTGTCGAGGAGGTGAGGGGCAGCGGTCTCGGTCACGCCCCGATCTTCGCGCGCCCGGCGTTGGGTGAATGTGCCCGATCCGGCCCGGAACCGGCTCGCTGGGATCTCACTGTCAGGACCACCTGCGATACTGAACCCATGACGAACACCAGTTCGTATCGATCACAACTCGCCGGTCAACTCCGGGACGCCGCCGCACCCGTGCGCACCTTGCTGAGCGATCTGTCGCCCGCCGATGTGCCGTTGCCGTACGCCGTCGACATCTTGGACGCGTTCATCGAACTCGAACGCCTCGCCGCCTCCGGGAAGGTCCTCATCGCAGCCCGCGCCGCCGAATCCGAAGCATGGCGACGCGCCGGCAGCCCATCCGCGGCCGCGTGGTTGGCGTTGCGGCAAGGCACCGACACCGGCCGGGCCCGCGCCGATCTGGAAACCTCCCAACAACTCGGCGCGCTCACGGGCACCGCCGACGCCGTGCGCAACGGCGAACTCTCACCCCAACAAGCCGGCGCCGTCGCCGCGGGGGCGTCCGTCAACCCGGCAGCGGAAGACGACCTGCTCGAGACCGCCAAATCCGATTCGCTCCGTCACACCAAAGAAGAAGCGGCGCGGCGGAAGGCCGAGGTCGAGGGTGAGGAATCGAAGGTCGAACGCGAACGCAAAGTGCGTGCCGGCCGGAAGGCGTACTGGTGGTCCAAAGGCGGACGGTGGTGCATGTACGCCGAAGGACCACTCCCCGAGGGTGCCGAACTGCAACAAGCCCTGGAGAACCGGATCGGGGAAATCCACCGCGAACGCCGCAACGGACAGCGCGAAGGCCGCGAACAGTACGCCTACGACGCCCTCGTCGACCTCATGTGCGGACGCACCCCAACCACCGGCGACAGCGACACCGATACCGACGGGGCCGACGACAGCCCTCCGTCAGGACGAACGGGTGGCCCGAGTGCGGACGGTCGCCGTCGGCGGACTCGCGAATCGGTACGCCGGCTCATGCTGGTCCGGGTCGACCTCGCCGCCCTCATCAACGGCGCGGTGGGTGACGGTGAGGTGTGTGAGATCCCCGGCATCGGCCCGATCTCGGTCGAACAAGCCCGCACCATGTTCGGCGACTCGATCCTGCGGCTGGTCACCACCAACGGCACCGCTGTCATCGACGTCGTGAACCCCGCACGTAAACCCACCGAAGCACAACGCATCGCGAAGCTCTGGACCGACCCCAAGTGCTGTGTGGCCGGGTGCAACCGCACCGTCGACCTCGAATACGAGCACCGCGAGGACTACGCGAGAACCCAGCACACGGTGCTGGTCGAGTCCGAACACATGTGCACCTTCCACCACCAGCTCAAGACACTCGAGAACTGGCAACTCGTCGACGGTACCGGCCGCCGCGCGTTTGTCGACCCCACCGACCCCCGCCACCCCGACCACACCCGTGGCAACACCACCGACCCACCCGATCCACCAGCTCGGAGTACCCCAGGTACCCCCGTCACCCCCGACCTCCGAGCCCGTTACCGCGCGGCGCGCACGGCCGCCGCGCGATGCCCCACCGCCGGTCGGCCATCATGAGGAGGCGACTCCGGAGCCCGGGGCC
>CALMLJ010000504.1 GCA_937868025.1 uncultured Acidimicrobiaceae bacterium | reverse complement strand
CCCATCGCCATGATCTGCTCGTAGATGGGGGCGAAGCTCAGCTCGGTCCGGGTTGGGGGGACGAGGCCGTTCATGGATGCTCCCGTACCCGCGATGGTCGGCCGCCAACGCCGAATGATCCGCTGGGCCTACCCCGAAGGTGGCTGGACGACAGTGTCGCCCGAGCGGCGGAGGCGACCACCACCGGGTGCCGAGTAGCCTGACGTGCGTACTATTGGCGAACCGCCAATACGGAGGATCGATGAGCGTCATCCACCCCACCGTCGTCGACGATGCCGTGTTCGGCGCCGCGCTCGCCGCCGGCACGGCCAACATCATCATGCAGCTGTCCCGGCCCGGGGTCGGGCACGGCGTCGTCGAGAGTCCCGTCGACTCCGGCAAGGCCACCCTGCACCCGATCAAGCGGGCGCGCACCACGTTCACCTACCTCGCCGTCGCGTTGTGGGGCACCGACGTCGAACGCAAGGTGTACCGCAACGCGGTGAACGGTTCCCACGCCCAGGTTCGTTCGACCGACGCCAGCCCCGTCGAGTACAACGCGTTCGACCCCGACCTCCAGCTCTGGGTGGCGGCGTGCCTCTACCGGGGCCTCGAGGACGTGCACCGCGCCATGTTCCCCGACTCGAACTTCCGCGGCGAGCACGGTATCTACGAGGCGTCACACACCCTGGGCAGCACCCTCCAGGTCAAGGCCGACCGCTGGCCGGTCGACCGTGACGCGTTCGAGACGTACTGGAAGGAGGGCCTCGAGCTGGTGTCGATCGACGACACCGTCCGCCGCTACCTCACCGACCTGACCGACATGACGTTCCTGCCTACCCCCATCCGCCTCGCGCTCGCGCCGAATCACCGGTTCAACACGATCGGGTTCCTCCCCGAGCAGTTCCGCGACGAGATGCACTTCTCGTGGTCCGCGGCACAGCAGCGGCGGTTCGACCACACGTGGCGCGCCATCGGGCTGGTGAACCAGGTCCTCCCGGCCCCGGTGCGCCACCTGCCCTACAACGTGTACCTGGCCGACTTCCGCCGGCGGGTCCGCGCCGGTACGCAGCTGGTCTGACCCGATCCGGGACGATCAGCCGAGGAGAACCGGAGCGAGCGACCGCCAGGCGTCGAGCGGGAACTCCACCCGGTCCTCGCCGAGCACCTGCACACACACGTGGTCCGCGCCGGCGTCGCGGTGCTCCTGCACCCGCTCGAGGATCTTCGCCTCGTCACCCCAGGCGACCAGCGCGTCGACGAGCCGGTCGCTGCCCCCGTCGAGCAGGTCGTCCTCGGTGAAGCCGAGCCGCAGCCAGTTGTTGAAATAGTTCGGGAGCGCCAAGTAGGTGCTGAGGTGGATTCGGGCGATGCGACGGGCCTCGGCAGGATCGGTCTCGAGCACCACGCCCTGTTCGGGGGCAACGAGCCGGTCGGGACCGAGTGCAGCTCGGGCCCGCGCCGTGTGTACCGGTGTCGAGAGGTACGGATGGGTGCCGCCGGCGCGGGTGCCGGAGAGCTCGAGCATCTTGGGTCCGAGCGCCGCGAGTAGGCGCTCGTGGGCCGGCACCGGGATCGGCTGGGCGTCGATCGCGTCGAGGTAGGCCCGGGTGGTCGCCAGCGGGCGGGAGTAGCCGCCCTCGACCGTCGCGTCGATGAGCGGCGCGTGGCTGATGCCGATGCCGAACAGGACGCGGTGGCCGAACTCCTCGACGAAGGCGTGGTGTCGTTCGGCCGTCTCGGAGGCCTCGTGCATCCACAGGTTGAGGATGCCGGTGGCGACCGTGATCGTCGACGTCGCCCGGAGCACCGCCTCGACGACCTCGAAGAGGTCACCGCCGATGTCGGGCAGCCAGATGGCGGTGTACCCGAGGTGTTCGATCTCGGCCGCAGCGTCGAGTGCCTGGCCCCGGTCGCCGTACCGGATGCCGCTGCTCCAGATCCCGGTCCCCGTCAGTGGAGTTGTCATCAGTCGGATGCCTTCCCTCGGTCTCGTCGCCGTCGCGACATCACGATTGCGCTCATCAGCACCACACCCGAGGCGAGCGCGGCCACCACGACCGCTCCCCCACCCGACGACTCGCCGTCGTCACCATCGTCGTCCGACTCCGTCGTCGACGCCGTGGTCACGGCGGGCGCGGTCGCAACCGGCGCATTCGTCGTCGGCGGCGCTTCGCTCGTGGGCGCCTCGGTGGTCGGGGCGACCGTCGTGGACGCGGCGACGGCCTGGTCGACGGTGAGCGTGCCCTCGGGTTCGGCGACGTCGAAGCGGACCTTCCACGCACCGGGGGCCGGGAACGACACGGTGGCCTCGTACTCGCCCGCGACGTCGGACTTCGCGAACGTGACCGGCACCGTTTCGACGCCATCGGGGGCGATCGCCACGGCGATGAGCGTCACGTTCGGCACCGGCTCCCCGTCGTTCTGGTACACCACGCGCACCCGGTAGTGGATGGCACCGGCCTGCTCCTCGGCCGACACCACGCTGAGCGCGGCCTCCGCACCGTGGGCGGCAGCGGCCGGAGCGAGTCCGATCGCGATGGCGAACAAGAGGAACGGCGTGGTCAGGAGGGCGAGTCGGCGCACGTCGTCACGGTAATCGGCGGGACAACGCAGTGAGGTCGACCACGGCGATCCGGTCAGCGGCGGCGACGGCATCGAGTTCGTCCACGTCGATGACCAGGTCCGCGAGCGCTCGGCACCGGCGGTCACGTCGCGCCTGGGCCTGCGCGGTCGATCGGATGTCGGGGCGGTGTCGGCCGGTGACCGAGCGTCGGGCGCCGACCGGCGCGGTGCAGTGCACGTACACGACGAGGTGGGAGGCGACGTCGTCGCTGGTCACCGAGTCGACGACGCTCGCTGCGGCGGCAATGACCGCCGGCTGCTCGCCCCGGAGTGCCGCCCCGAAGACGCCGAGCTCGCGCCGATGGAGATCGGTGGTGCCGAACTCCTCCTCGATGCGACGCGCTGTCGCTCCCGTCGCCGCCTCGAGTGCGACGTCGTTGTCGACGAACGGCCGGCCCAAGCGGGCGGCGACCAACTGACCGATGGTCGTCTTGCCACATCCCATCGCCCCGATGAGCACGATGTGGGGGCTGGCCGGCCGGGCGCTGTCGCCGGGTCGTAAAGGCGGGCCTGGGTACGGCATGGTGGGCAACTGCATCGATCCTCCGTGCGAATCGTCGGATTCGCCCTGCCCGATACCCGACCACCGCCGGTCGCAGAACCGACGTCGGCCGGTCGACGGTGAGATCCACCCGAACGGGTGGCTCGACCGTGCCGGTCGCCGTCAGCGACGGAGGTGGGCGGCAGCGCGACCAGCGACCGGCGGCAGGTCGAGGTAGGTGCGCACTCCGGGCTCGGCGGCGCACGCGTACGGCACGGCGTTGACGCAGTGGAGCGCCGTCGCCACGATGCCGGGGTTGCGCTGCAGGCCGGCCTCGATGCTGACGGGGTGGAGGCCGTGGAACGTGGTGAGCGTCGTCGGGTCGCCCGTGATCTCGACCTCGAACCGCTCACCGCCGGGGCCGAACGTCCAGGCCGGGTCGAGGTGTTCGTCGCCCATGAACCAGTTGACCGCGGCCGTGACGACGGGGACCCCGTCGACGGTCCCCTCCCACCGGAAGCGTTGCGCCGCGACCAGGCCGGGAGCGATGGGCCCGATGGGCGAGTCGATCGGCGCGGTGGCGACGGCCATCTCGTGGGTGACCGTCAACTCCGGGTCGAGGACGAGACCGAGCACGTCGGCCAGCATGCGGACCGACTGCCCGAAGCCACCGCCAAGGGCGGCCGGCATGATGCTCGCCGCTGCGGCCTCCGGCGTCGCGCCGAACAGCATCCAGTCACGGATCACGTCGGGCGCCCCGTAGGTGCGGATGTCGGAGAACTCCTCGGCCCGCACGTGGGTGATCGAACCGGACAACGCCGAGAGCACCAGCGGGAACCGCTCGGTGATGCCGCCGGGGTGGATGCCGGTGCCGTGGAGCACCGAGCCGGCGGACCGACACAGTTCGTCGAGCCGGGTCCGCTCGTCGGGCGCCGGGTAGAACCACCCGAGCGGCGTCACGACGCTCACGCCGGCGACGAGGATGCGACGAACGACGGCCGGGTCGGCGATCAACGGGCTGTAGATCACGCAGTCGGCACCCAGCGCGAGCAGTTCATCGATGTCGTTCGTGGCGGCCACCCCGATCGGGTCGCGGCCGATCAGGTCACCGACGTCGACGCCCGCCTTCGACGCGCTGTGCACCCAACAGCCGACGAGTTCGAGTTCGGGGTGGTCGAGCACCCCTTCGATCGCGGCGCGTCCGACCCCACCCGTTGCCCACTGGATCACCCGGTATGTCATGGCGTCATCCTGGCAGGGCCCACCGGCGGACGCCGACACCCCTCACTCGGGGGGTCGAGCGCCACCCGGCGTTCAGGTCGGGGCCCGGCCGGCCGACGAAGTGGTATGGCTTCACGGAGACGAAAGGCGGTCGTCGGCGCCGCAGTCGTCACCGCAGCGCTGTGCAGCGTGCTGATCGGCGTCGGCGATGCCGAGCCGGAGCGCCCCACCTCGCGGCGCCCGACGCCGACGTCGACCTCCTCGACCACGAGCGCTTCGACCACCGCCGCCGTGTCGACCACCACGGCGGCACCGGTCACCACCGCGGCCCCCGTTGACATCGTGGCGTCGACGACGTCGCCACCGCCGAAGGCGGCCACCCCTCCCCCGACGACGGGTGCGCCGCTCGCAACCGCGACGATCCGGTCGGCACCGCGACTCCCGTGGTTCGGTCCGTCGGCGTCGTGGAACCGGCCGGTCTCCGAGTTCGGGCCCTCGGCGTCCCTCCAGCAGTACGCCCAGCGGCTGTGGGACTTCGGCGGCGGCGAGGCTCCCGCAGGGACGATCAACGTCGCGTTCGGCGACTACTCCGTGCCCGTGTACCCGGTGAGCGAGGCGACCACGACGGCGCGGGCCTATCAGACGAGCTGGGCGATGGAGCTCTACGGCTTCGGGGTGCCGCTCGGCACGAAGATCCCGTGGAACCCGGCGTGGCGTCCGGGAACCGGCAACGACAACATCCTCGCGATCGTCGACGAGCAGACCGGGCGGGCGTGGGAGATCGGCGGCGTCGGTCAGCTCAACGTCAACTGCGCGAACCGCGCCAACGTCGCGGCGGCCGAGCAGAACCGTGACTTCACGTCGACCTACCTCTGTGTGGGCGGTGTACGGATCTACGACAACCTGTTCACCGCCACCGACGCGACGACCGTGGACGGTCGCGGCGCCGGCATCAACAAGCTGGCGCTGCTCACGCGAGCGGACGAGGTGAAGGCCGGAGCGATCCGGCACGCGTTGCAGATGACCGTCACCGCCTCGATGTTCGGCCCGGCCTGCTCGCCGGCTCGTGGCACGTCCGCACCGGGCGCTGGCGTCTCGTGTGGGTTCTTCCTGCCGCCGGCAACCAAGCTGGAACGGATCAACCCCGACGTCGGGTGCCCGACCAGCCAGACGGTCACCGACGCCGAGCGATCGAAGACGGTGCCCGAGGGCATGCGCTTCGCCCTCCGCGTCAGCGACGACGAGATCGCTCAATGGCTCGACTCCCGCGGCTACTCCGGACGCATCCGTGAAACGGCGCGGATCTTCGCGGTCGCGCTCCGCGACTACGGCTGGATCGTCGCCGAGACCGGGTGCTGGGGCATGCACATCGAGACCGACTCGGTCATCGGAGCGTCGGGTCAGTCGTGGGCCGACGTCGGCATCGTGTCGAACGGGTCGGCCTATCCCCGGGGCGATCTGCTCAACGGCCTCTTCCGCCCCGAGCGGATCTACGTCGTCGAACCGCCCGGCTGAGCGCGCCCGCCGGCCCCGGCAGCGAAACCCTCGTTCTCGGTGGTGATGGCGGCGAGCAGCTGCTTGCCGGCGATCGCCAGGAGAAGACGGCTGCCGAACCCGGCGAGCTGCAGCGTGAGACGGTTGCGCGTCCCGCCCTCGACCGCTTCCAGATGATGACCACCCGTCATGGTCACGGTGCCCATCTTTGCGGACCACTCGAAGTGACGGCCCGGTTCGACTCGGGTGACGGTCCACACCCGCGGTCGCTGCTTCGGCTGCACGATTCGCGCCTGGCTGCCGATGCCCATCGGCTCGCCACCGAGTCGTTCGACGCTCGTCATCGTCGGCGTCAACGACGGCCACCGCTCGACGTCGATGGTCATCGCCCACACCGTGTCGACGTCCGCCGGAATGACGAGTTCGTGTTCGATCTGCATGATCACTCCCTTCTCCCGAACCAATGTACCATTTGGTACATGACCTTGGAAACTGGCGGCGCTCGAAGCGAACTCATCGATCGTCTCGTGGAGCACGCAGCATCGAACGGTCTGACCGACACGAGCCTTCGAGACCTGGCCGCAGCGGTCGGCACGAGTCACCGGATGCTCAACTACCACTTCGGCTCGCGCGCCGGCGTCGTTGCGGCGGTCGTCGAACGGATCGAGTCGCAGCAGCGCGACGCGCTCGCCGACATCGCCGCCGAGGCGACCTCGACCACCGAGATCGTCGAGCGGCAGTGGGCACAGCTGTCCGATCCAGCCCTTGCCCCCTTCATCCGACTGTTCTTCGAGGTGACCGCCCAGGCAATGTTCGGCCGACCGGGAACCGACGGGTTCCTCGATGGCCTCACCGAGCCGTGGCTCGACCTCGCCGCGCGCCTGGCCGACGAACTCGGCGTCGAGCACGACCCGGCCGAGCTGCGCCTCGGGGTCGC
>CALMLJ010000503.1 GCA_937868025.1 uncultured Acidimicrobiaceae bacterium | reverse complement strand
GTTCGGGGGGTGTGTCGCCGATCTCGATGGCTCCGTCGAGGGCGTCGAGCGCGGCTGCAAGGCGGGTGGGGTCGTCGAGGTGGAGGTCGAGGACGGGTTGGCCCACCGTGACGCGGTCACCGGCAACGGCTCGCAGCACGATGCCGGCTGACGGCGACACCGGGTCCTCCTTGCGGGCCCGGCCCGCACCGAGCCGCCACGCCGCTTCGCCGATCTTGCGGGCGTCGATGCGCTGCACGTAACCCGCCGTCGGAGCGGAGTAGGGCTCGATCTCGGTCGCACGCGCCAGCGGCGCAGATGGTTTGCCGCCCTGCGCTGCGATCATCTCGTTCCAACGGTCCATCGCCGCCCCGCTGGCGAGGACGTCGCCGGGGTCGAGCCCACCGCCGGCGAGCTCGACCATACGACGGGCCAGGGCGAGCGTCACCTCGATGACGTCGGCGGGACCGCCGCCCTGCAGGATCTCCACCGACTCGGTCACCTCGAGCGCATTGCCGACGGCGAGACCGAGTGGCTGGTCCATGTCGGTGAGGAGTGCGCTGGTACGGACGCCGTGGTCGGATCCGAGACCGACCATGGTGCGAGCCAGCTCCCGGGCGAGACCGATGTCGGGTAGGAACGCGCCCGATCCGACCTTCACGTCGAGGACGAGCGCGTCGGTGCCCTCGGCGATCTTCTTGCTCATGATGGAGCTGGCGATGAGTGGGATCGCCTCGACGGTGCCGGTGACGTCGCGCAGCGCATACATGCGGCGATCGGCGGGGGCGAGATCGTCGCCGGCCGCGGCGATCACTGCGCCGATGTCGCGGAGCTGCGTCACGAACTGCTCGTTGGTCATGTGCGGCGACCAGCCGGGGATCGTCTCGAGCTTGTCGAGCGTGCCACCGGTGTGGCCGAGGCCACGACCCGACAGCTGCGGCACCGCCACGCCGCACGCGGCGACGATCGGACACAGGGGCAGCGACACCTTGTCGCCGACCCCGCCGGTCGAGTGCTTGTCGCACGTGGCGCGGCCGACCGGCGACAGGTCGAGCCGGTCACCCGACGCGATCATCGCCGCCGTCCATGTGGACAGTTCCCGGGGCGAGAGCCCTCGCCACACGATCGCCATCAACAGGGCGGAGGCCTGCTCGTCGGCGATCGACCGGTCGGTGAACGAGCTGATGAACCACTCGATCTGTGCGTCGCTCAGCTCACCCCCGTCTCGTTTGGTGCGAATGACGTCGAGGATCGTGACAGCGGCCATCGGTCAGACCGTACCTACGGCTCGTCGCGTCGTGTGACCACGTCGTCGGGCCCGAACGCCCAGGGCAGGAGTTCGCCCAATGTGACCGGCCCCGCGTTGGTGTCGACCAGCAGGTCCGCGCCGCCGAACTCGAACAGCACCTGCCGGCACCGCCCGCACGGGGCGATCGGTTCGCCGTCGCCGGCCACCGTGCAGATTGCGACGAGTCGGGTGCCGCCGGTCCCAACGAGGTGCGACACGAGCGAGCACTCGGCGCAGAGGGTGAGGCCGTACGAGGCGTTCTCGACGTTCGCGCCGAGCACGACGCGGCCGTCGTCGGTGAGGCCGGCCGTGCCGACGTGGACCCCCGAGTACGGGGCGTAGGAGCGCCTCGTCATCTGCCGAGCCGAGTCGCGCAACTCATCCCAGTCGATCGTCGGGGCCATCAGTGCGCCTCTCCTCGCCGGTACTGCCCGGCCCCCCACGCCGGCGGGCGGAGCCGCTGCGACGAGGTCGCGAGCACCACGAGCGTCACGACGTAGGGCGTGAGGTACGAGAGCGAGTCGGCGAGCTCGTTGATCGTGAGGTAGGCGACGAGGAAGCTGACGGCAGCGACGCCGACGAGGATCGCGGCGGTGGTGTGGCCACGCCGGATGTCGATCGCCAACAGCAGGGTGCACAGGATCGCCGCCAACAGGAAGAGCGCCGGAACCGACGCCGACGAACGCAACTGGAGCCCGTCGGAGTACCCGAACAGGAGGGCGCCGGCGGCGAGGCCACCTGGGCGCCAGTTGCCGAAGATCATCGTGGCGAGGCCGATGAAGCCCTTGCCGCTGGTCTGGCCCTCCCGGTAGATCGACGACAGCACCGTCGCCAGGAAGGCGCCGCCGAAGCCGGCGCACATGCCGGAGAGGATCACGCCGGCGTACTTGATGCGCAGCACCGGAACGCCGAGCGACTCGGCGGCGTACGGGTTCTCGCCGATCGCTCGCAGGCGGAGCCCGAACTTCGTGCGCCACAGGAAGAGGTAGGCGAGCAACAGGATCACCGCCGCGAGGATCGTCGCCGGGCTGATCTTGGTGGTGAACCCCCGGACGATGCCGGCGACGTCGCTCAGCAGGAACCAGTGCTTCTCCTCGAGCGACCTGAGCCCGCTGCTCACCCCCGGCACGGTCCAGGTGCTGATCTCGGACTTGCGTGGCGGCGACTGCGTCGCACTGCCGCCGGAACTCTCGTCGTACGCGACGACGGACAGGTAGCGCGCCAGGCCGGCACCGACGATGTTGATGGCGACACCCGAGATGATGTGGTCGACGTTGAACGTCACGGTGGAGATGGCGTGCAGGAGCCCGCCGATCGCACCGCCGACGACTCCGAGGGCGAGACCCCACCACGGCCCGAACTCGTAGGCGCCGTAGGCGCCGAACCAGGTGCCGAGGATCATCATGCCCTCGAGGCCGATGTTCACGACCCCGACCCGTTCGGCGAAGATGCCGCCGAGGCCGGCCATGCCGATCGGGACGGCCAGGCGCAGGGCGGCGCCGATCGTGCCCGACGACGTCAGCCCGTCAGCGCCGCTGACGAGGCGCACGACCGACATCACGACGACGCCACCGATCAGCAGGAACGCGGAGCGTTGCCGCTTCGGCAGCGACGCCCACCATCCGCCGGACTCCTCCGTCGGAACGGGAAGGGTGGCCTGGCCGGCCGGTGTGGGTTCGGCGACGGTCATGCCGCCACCGCCAGGCTCGCGTCGAGCGCTCTCGACGCCGCTTCCTGGGTTCGCCGTTCCTTGATCCGTCGCACGATCTCGTAGACGACGACGACGGTCAGCACCAGCACCCCTTGCATGATGGTCACGATCTCCTTCGGGATCGACTCGAGGTCGAGGAACCGGGCTGCCGAGTCGAGGAAGCCGAAGGTCATCGCCGCTGCGGCGATCCCCGCCGGGCTGTTGCGACCGAGCAGCGCGACGGCGATGCCGTCGAACCCCAGTTGGAGCTGCAGGTCGCTGCTGTACGCGTGCTTGTCGCCCAGGAGTTGCGGCATGCCGACGAGACCGGCGACAGCACCCGACAGCAGCATCGCCCGAAGGATCATCGACTTTGGGTTGATGCCGGCGGTACGTGCGGCGGTCGGGTTGGCGCCGGACGCCCGCAGCTGGAACCCGAACCGGCTCTTCCAGATCACCAGGTAGTAGATGACACCGAGGAGGCCGGCGACGAAGATGAAGCCGGTGATGTTGTGCAGGTTGTCCTCGACGATGTTCGGCATCCACGCCGACGTCGGCAGCACCTTCGACTTCGGGTTGAGGTCGCCCGCCTTCTTCTGGGCGAACACCTCGGAGAACAGGAAGGCGAGGACGCCGGTCGCGATGTAGTTGAGCATGATCGTCGAGATCACCTCACTGACACCCCGGTACACCTTGAGCACCGCTGGAACGGCCGCCCACAGCGCGCCGATCGTCATGGCGACCAGGATGCAGAAGGTCACGTGCAACACGGGCGGGAGTTCGACGAGCCCGCCGATCGCCACGGTGCCGAGCATGGCCACCCGGTACTGACCTTCGACCCCGATGTTGAACAGGTTCATCTTGAACCCGATCGCGACCGCGATCGCCGAGATGTACAGCGGGACCGCTGCCTGGGTGGCGTCGATCCACGCCGTCGATTCCTGGAACCGCTTGCCGATGGTCGAGAAGGCGACGCCGGGGTCGATGCCACTGATCGCCATGAGTACCGACGTGATGCCCATGGCGATCAGCAGCGCGACGATCGGGGCTGCGACCGAGAGCGCGAGATTGCCCCAGTCGAGTGGGCGCCGCTTCGACGCCTTCGCTTCCGGGGCCGCCGGCGCGGGAGCTGCCTCGGTCACGGTCATGCGCCGACCTCCTGTCGTTCGCCGGCCATGTACATGCCGAGTTGTTCGGGGGTCGCCTCCGACGGGTCGAGGTGCGCCGTGATCTCACCACGGAACATCACCAGCAGGCTGTCGCTGAGACCGATGAGTTCGTCGAGATCAGCCGAGATCAGCAACACGGCGAGCCCGGCGGCCCTGGCCCGGCGCAACTCTTCCCAGATCGCCGCTTGCGCGCCGACATCGACGCCGCGGGTCGGGTGCGCTGCAATCAAGAGGCTCGGGCCCGCCGTCATCTCGCGGCCGGCGATGAGCTTCTGTTGGTTGCCACCCGACAGGGCGTAGGCGGGGACCCCGTTGCCGGGGGTCGCGACGTCGAACCGGGTGATGGCCGCGTCGCATTCCGCTTGGGCGTGGCGAGCGTTGATCCACGGGCCGCTCGAGAAGCGCTGCGAGTCGTCGTGGCCGAGGATCATGTTCTCCCACAGCGGTGCCGCGAGCAGCAGCGCCTCACGGTGTCGGTCGAAGGGGATGTACCCGATTCCGGCGTGACGTCGATCGTGCACCGCCATCCCGGCGAGATCCTGCCCACTCAGCACGACGGTGCCGGCGGTGGTGTCGCGCAGCCCGAGGATCGCCTCGACCAGCTCGAACTGGCCGTTGCCCTCGACCCCGGCGATCCCGACGATCTCGCCCTTGTGGATGTCGAACGAGACGTCGCGGACCACGGTGCGCGTGTCGGTCTCCGAGGCGCACGCGCTGACGCCCGTGACCGACAGCTCGATCTCGTCGGTGACGGTCGACTCCTCGGTGTCGGGCACCGGGAGTTCGCTGCCCACCATGAGCTCGCCGAGTCGACGCTTGTCGACGTCGGCGGGCTGCACGGTCGCGACGGTCGTGCCGTCACGGATCACCGTGATGTCGTCGGAGATGTTGAGCACCTCGTCGAGCTTGTGGCTGATGAAGATGACCGTGACCCCCTCGGCGACCAGGCTGCGGAGGTTCGCGAACAGCTCGTCGACCTCCTGGGGGACGAGGACTGCTGTCGGCTCGTCGAGGATCAGGATCCTGGCGCCGCGGAACAGCACCTTGAGGATCTCGACGCGCTGTCGCTCACCGACACCGAGGTGCTCCACGGTCTGGTCGAGGTCGAGATCGATGCCGTAGTCGGCCTTGAGGCGGTTCAGTTCCTGGCGGGCCCCGGCGAAGTCGACGGTGCGCCACGGCTTCCACCACGTGCGAGGGGTCTGGGGCTCGGCTCCGAGGATGATGTTCTCGGTGACCGTCAGGTTGTCGGCGAGCATGAAGTGCTGGTGCACCATGCCGACGCCGTACGCGATCGCGTCGGTGGGCGACCGGAAGTGCACCTCCTCGCCGTTGATCGAGATGGTGCCCTCATCGGGTCGGTGCATCCCGTACAGCGTCTTCATGAGGGTCGACTTGCCGGCCCCGTTCTCGCCCACGAGCGAGTGGATCGTGCCGGCTGTCACCCGCAGGTTGATGTCACGGTTGGCGATGACGCCGGGGAACCGTTTCCAGATCCCGACCAGTTCCACAGCTGCCGAGGAGTCGACCACGTACGTCCCTTCGTGGATGAGGTGCCTACCCTAAAACGAGCGCGGGCCCGGTGTCGCCGCAACGACACCGGGCCCGTCGATCACGGGGTCGATCAGGGTGCTTCGGGCACCGTGATGTCGCCGGCGATGATCTTCTCCTTGAGCGCGTCCAGCTGGTCGGCGATGTCGTCGACGTAGCCACCCGACGTGGAGTAGCCCACGCCGTCGGCCTTCAGGTCGAGGACGACCGTCTTGCCCTTCGTGTCGCCGTCGGCGAAGGCCTTGATGGTGTCGCGCACGGCCACGTCGACACGCTTGAGCATCGAGGTGAGGATGTGCTTCTGCTGGTCGGCGGTCGCACCGAGGTACTGGTCGGAGTCGACACCGATCGCCCACTTGCCGTCGCCCGCGGCGACCGCAGCGTCGAAGAGGCCGGTGCCCGAGCCGCCAGCGGCGTGGAAGATCACGTCGGCGCCGCCGTCGTACATCGAACCGGCGATTTCCTTCGCCTTGTCAGGGGCGTTGAAGCCCGAGAAGTCGCCGTCGGGGGTGATGTACTTCACCTCGACGGTGGCCGTCGGGTTGGTCTCCTTCACACCGGCGACGAAACCCGCCTCGAACTTCTTGATGAGCTCGGTCTCGACGCCGCCGATGAACCCGACCTTGTTGCTCTTGGTCTTGAGACCGGCGGCCGCGCCGACGAGGAACGAGCCCTCGTTCTCGGCGAACACGTTGTTGTGGACGTTGGGCAGGTCCACGACCGTGTCGATCGTGCCGAACGTGACGTCGGGGTTGGCCTCGGCCACGAGCTTGATGCTGTCGGCGTACGCGAAGCCCACACCGATGATCGGGTTGTAATCGCCCTCGGCGAGGAGCTTGAGGTTGGCCTCACGGTCCTCGTCGCTCGAGGGGGACAGCTCCTTGCCCGTGACGCCGAGCTCCTTCTTGGCCTCGTCGAGGCCGGCAGCGGCAGCGTCGTTGAACGACTTGTCGCCACGACCGCCGAGGTCGTACGCGAGGCCGACCTTGATCTCGGACTTCGTCTCGCTGCCGGAGTCGGTCGACGCATCGTCCTTGTCGTCGCCGCAGGCCGCGCCGA
>CALMLJ010000502.1 GCA_937868025.1 uncultured Acidimicrobiaceae bacterium | reverse complement strand
CGTCAGCTGTAGCGGGCGTCGTCCATGTTCCAGTAGGCGCGCATCTCGCTGAACTTGCCGTCGGCATCGAACGTCATCACGTCGATGATGTCGATCTCGAGGGTCATGTCGCCCATCTTCGTCTGGACGGTCATCGGGAACGCTGCGAAGTTGCCGGCGCAGCGGATCGGGCCCGTGAGGGTCAGCGTCAGCTGGTCGACCATCTCGTGGGTGCCCGTGAAGAAGGCCCGAACCGCTTCGGCGCCGACGTGCGGATCGGCGTCGACCGGATCCCACGCCGTGGCGTCGGCGGCGAAGAGCTCGACGATGCCGTCGACGTCTCCGGCGGAATGGCGGGCCAGATAGGCCTCGACGGCTGACTTCATGTGCGCTGCGTCGGTCATGGCGGCGAACCATAGCTCGGCATGCCGGGCGGACCGGGCGCCGAGCAGCCGCCGTTAGGATCGGTCCCGCCGTGAGCGACACCACCAGAATCACCGAGCTCGTGACCGGTCTCGGCATGCTCGGCGGCGATCACCCGCTCACGATGCTCCCCGTCGCCCCGGGCGAGCTTCGCAACGTCGACGCCGCGACCTGGGACGGTCTCGTCGAGAGCTGGCACGACCCCGCCCTCCGCCCCCTGGTCGATGCCGCCTTCGAGAACGGCCGCTTCTTCTTCGAGGCATCCGACGCGCTTCGCCGACGGCGCCCGCGCACCGTCGAGTGGACCGGCCCCCAGCGCTCGCCCGGTGACGAGGTCGCCCCCGTCGATCTGCGCGTCGACCACGTCTACCTCGTCAGCTGCAAGTACCTGTCGAAGATCACGATGAACGCCTCGCCCGCCCACGTCTTCGAGCGGCTGCTCACCGGGGGCCAGGGGCGGCGCAGCAACGTCGACTGGTACCGCCACGTCGCCGCGGCCGAATTCGACCGCCTCTGGTCGGCGAGCGCCGCCTGGTTGACGGAACACCACGACGGCGTCACCGTTCCCGACGACCCGGCGACGCTGTCGAAACCCGACCGCAAGGTGGTCAGCGAACTCCTGCGCGACGGCGGAAAGTCATGGCCACAGGAGCTGCTCGACCCCTACCGGGAGTTGTGCGCCGCCGTCTCGGTCCGCAGCGCGCTGGCCTGGCAGGAATCGATCTCGACCGCTCCGTCGGGAGCCGCCGAGGCGATGCTCTGGCGCCTCCTCCGTATCGGGAGCGCGCCGTACTTCGTGCTGGGGGTGGGTGGCGCCGCCACCGCGCCGCTGCGCCTTCGCGTCGCGTCGCCCTGGGACTGGCGTCAACACTTCACGTTCCGGCGTCTCGAGATCACGCCCATGAGCGGGGGGCAGCCGATGGTCGGGTGGCGGGCCGAGTTCACCGAACGCGACGGCGCGGCGAGAGAGGTCCACGGTCACGTGGAGATCAGGTGGAGCCACGGCCGGTTCAGCGGACCACCGGAGGCGAAGGTGTACCTCGACACCCCGTTCGGCGACGTCCCCGGTTACTGGTCGATCGCCTGACCGACCTCGACGGTGTCCGGCGGCGACGGCGGTACCTGGCACCCGGGACACCAGTAGGTGCTGCGCGCGTGCACACCGTGGCGGCGCATCCGTATCGAGGCGCCGCACCGGCGGCACCGCTCGCCGGCGTGCCCGTACACGGCGACACCGCCGGGCACGGTCGTGCGCCGCGCTGTGTCGAGGTTGGCCCGCAACTGCTGCGCCGCGATCTGCACCAGCTCGCGCCGTAGCGACACGGGCACGGCGTCGACCGGCGTGAACGGGTCGAGCCGGGCCGCCCAGCAGATCTCGCTCTTGAACACGTTGCCCACACCACAGCAGATGCGCTGATCGAGCAACGCCTCTGCGATCGTGGTCGTCGGCTCGACCAGAGCGAATCGGGGAACGCAGGCCTCGAGATCGGCGTCGGGAAGGCACAGGTCCGGTCCGAGGTGGGCGGTCGCCGGCAGGGGCCGAGACTGCCCGCTCGCGCTCGGCGGTGGTGGCGTCACGAACTCGACGTCCGGTGCCGAGAAGCACACCGCCTCCCACTCCGGCGTCACGAGCAGCACGCGAAGCTCACGACGGGGCCGACGCCACCGCTCGCCGGTGCGATAGATGTGCCAACTTCCAGTCATCCGCATGTGCGTCCGGAGGACCAGACCACCGGAGAACCACACCTCCAGGTGCTTGCCGACGGACCGCACGTCGAGCACCGTCTCCCCGACCGTCGGAAGCCGACCCGTCCACCGCGGTGCCTCGACCCGATGCAACTCGGCGCCGGCGATCGCCGCCCGCAATCGAGTCGCGGAGCGGGCGATGGTGTCGCCTTCGGGCATGATGTCACCCTATGCCGCTCGATCCCTCAGACCCATCCGCGGAGGTGTTGGAGTTCCTCTCCGAACGGCACCTCGCCACGCTCAGCACCCACCGCCCCGACGGCACGATCCACGTGGCACCGGTCGGCTTCACCTACGATCCCGACCGGCGACTCGCCCGCATCATCACCCGGTCGGGTTCCCGCAAGGTGGCGAACATCGACGCCCACCCCGGCTCCCGCGTGGTCCTGTGCCAGGTCGACGGGGGCCGTTGGCTGAGCTTGGAAGGACCGGCCGAGGTGACCGCCGCATCCGATCGCGTTGCCGAGGCGGTCGAACGGTACGCCCACAGGTACCGTCAGCCCGGCGAGCGCGACGACCGCGTGGCGATCGAGATCTCGGTCGACCGGATGATGGGTCGGTGCTGAGCGCGGCTCGCTCGAGGGCCTAGAGCGGGGAGTTCCCCCCGCCACCACCGGCAGGCTCGCGCAACGCCATCTCGGTGACGCCGTCGGGAACCGTCCGGGTGCCCGTCACCCCGGTGAGCGCCGCCGGTCCGGTCGTCGCGAGCTGGCTCAGCGCAACCTGCCGGCCGACCCTCACGGCGACCCACACGCCGTCGGTGACCGCGTCATCGGACGCCGGGGCGTTCGCCGGTTGGATGTCGACGGTCGTGGCGGCGCCGCCCGGGAGGTCGAGCGTCCCGACCTTGACCTCGCCGCTCATGGGCACCGATTCGATCCAGGTGAGGCGGGCACCGGTGGTGTCGAGGGCCAGCGACAGCACGGTCGCGGCATCGACGTCGGGCACGGGCGGCAGATCGCTCGGATCCTCGGTGGTCGACAACGTGCAGGACTCGCCCTCGCCGAAGCACACCGCGAACCGTCCGTTCTCGACGTCGGCGGCGAAGGGGCCGCTCTCCCAGCCGTACCACCCGTCGAGCGGTGTCACCTGCTGAGTGTCCATGTCGATCAGACGGGCGACGAGACCGCTGCGATCCTCCTCGAAGCTCGGCACGACGGTCGTGTCGGTCCAGCCCGTCAACAGCACGCGATGGTCCTGGTAGGTGCCGATCGCCATCAGATTGTCGGCTTCGCCGAGCGCCAACGGCGACACCCCCTTCAATTGCTGGTCCTCGACCACACACGGCAAGGTGTCGCCGGTGCACCGGAGGTAGACGACGCCGCCGACCCCGTCGGACAGCGGGGAGCGAAGGGTCTCACCCGGCCGCGGCTTGGCCCACACCTCACCGGTCTCGTCGACGATGCCCCCCGACGTCGCCAACCACAGACCCGGGACCTCGGCACCTGGCTCCGGCACCGAGGTCGGGCCGGGGTCGATCGTGGTCGTGGTCGTGGTCTCCGGGGCGATGCCCGTTGTGGTCTCGGAGGGGGAGATGGCGTCGTCGGAGGAGCAGCTCGCCAGCAGTGAGACGGCGGCCACCGCTGCAAGCGCCGCGAGCACCACCGTCGCTGGGCGGGAATTCGATCGCATCAGGACATCCTCGCGAACGTCGGGCACGAGTCCGGCGCGGACGACCAGATCGTCAACAGACTGCAACGTCGCGGCGCCGGATCACCTCACGAACGAAGGATCAACCCGCGATACCCGTCGAGGAAGCCGGCCTCGCGCAGAGGATCTGCCCAGCTCGACTCGGACACGGGTGCCCCGTCGACGGTCGTGATCTCGAGCCGCCGTACCCGGCCCGAGCGCACCAGACCGGCCACTGCGGCCACCCACTCGGGGTGGTCGCCGGCCGCGGGGAACGTGACGAGATTGCGGCCCGACCGATCGAGCCAGGCGACGGGATGACCGTCGGCCAGCACCACCCGGGCGCCGGCGGACCGGGTCGGGCGGCCGGCGTTGTCGGGCCACGGCAGCGCAGCACCGTAGGGCTGCGCCGGATCGGTGGCGGCCAGGACGAACGGCGGACCCGTCGGCTCCGAGGCTGCGCCGAACGCCGACCCGACGGCGGCATCGGACCCCGCGCCGTCGGAGACGGAGCGGAACTGGCGGAGTCGGTCGACGGCGGCATGGGTCGCGAACTGCGCTGCGCCCAGCCCGGCGACGAAGTAACCACGGCGGATCTGGCCCTGTTCCTCCATCGCCTTGAGCACCGGGTAGACACCGGCGAAGCCGGCGACGATGCCCTCGGCGAGGGCCATCTCCCGGGTCAGCACGCCGTAGCGATCGAGGAGTTGCAGCGTCTGCGCGTGCGACACCTCCGTCGAGGTCGGCGGCACCGGCACCAGGTCGGCCACGAGCGACCACCGGCCGGCCCCCGCTGGGGGCGCAGCGCTCATCGATCGCAACCCCCGAGACCGGGTGCGCCGCGGTGACGAACGCTTGGACGTCGACACGACCTTGGCCCGGAGCGGGGCGAACGAGTCGTTCGTGACCTCACCAGCCCAGACGAGATCCCACAACGCGTCGAGCACCGTGGCGTCGTCATACGGCAGGTCCGCCGCTGCGACGGCGGCGAGCAGGTCGGTCCAGAACGATGCACCTCGGTCGCGGAGCCGCTCGCGGATGGCCACATGGTGCGGATCTCCCGGAGCGGCCTCGGCGTCGATCGACGACAGCGCTGCGCTGAGCAAGGCCGTGTCGGAGCGGAAGACGAGGCGGACCCGGCCGTCCTTGGTGCCGATCCCGCCGGCTCCGACCCAGACCAGTTCACCCGCGGTGCACATCGCGTCGAGGTCCGCCGGCCGGTAGTCGCCGAGGCGCGGCGCGAGGACTTCGACGTCGAGTGACGACGCGACGAGTGGCGCACCGGACAATTGGGACACGACGTCGGCGAGGGCCTCGGGCCCCTTGGCGGTCGAACCGACCCGCTGCCAGGCCGGGAGGAACCGCCCCAGCACTTCGGGATCGACGGCCTCCACGTCGCGTCGCAGCGCCGCCAGGGTGCGGCGCCGGATCATGCGCAACACCTCGGGATCGCAGAACTCCGTGCCGGACCCACCCGGACGAAACTCTCCACGCAGCACCCGTTCGTCGGCCTCGAGCGAGGCAAGCGCCAACTGCGCCGTCTCGACCGGGACGCCGAGCCGGTGGGCGACGGCCGCGGCGGTGAACGGGCCGTGGGTCCGGGAGTACCGCTCCACGAGCGATCGCAGCGGTGCGTCGTTGGATTCGGTGTAGGCAGCGGGCAGCCCCACGGGCAGCGCGACGCCGAGGGCGTCGCGGAGGCGCCCGGCATCGGCAGCGTCGGCGATCTCACGGCGCCCCGCCACCGTGACCTCGATGGCCCGGCGCTGGTCGGTCAGCGTCGACACCCACTCGTCGACCACCGACGCCGCAACCTCGGACCGTACGGCGAGCTCATCGGTCGGGAGGGGGCCGAGCACCCGCAACAGGTCGTGCAGCTCGTCGGCGCTCCGCGCCCGCCGCCCCTCGGCAAGGTGCTGGAGCTCGGATTCGATCTGGTCGATGACGTCGCCGTCGAGCAGCGACCTCAACTCGTCGCTGCCCAGCAGCTCGCGGAGGAGGTTCCGGTCGAGACCCAGGGCGGCGGCGCGGCGCTCGGCCAGCGGCGCGTCGCCCTCGTACATGTAGACGGCGATCCACTCGTAGAGGAGCGACGCGGCGAAGGGCGACGCGACCGGTGTGTCGACGCTGACCACCCGCACCCGGCGGTCGCGCAGGCGTGTCATCAGGTCGATGAGCGCCGGCAGGTCGAACACGTCGTTGACGCACTCGCGGGTGGTCTCGAGCAGGATCGGGAACGTCGGGTACCGGGCGGCGACGGTCAGGAGGTTGCCCGCCCGCTGGCGCTGCTGCCACAGCGGTGTGCGCTGGTCGACACGGCGACGCGGCAACAACAGGGCGCGCGCCGCGGCCTCACGGAACCGGGCGGCGAACATCGCCGAGTTCGGCAGCATCGACACGACCAGCTCGGTCACGTCGTCGGGATCGATCAGGAGGTCGTCGATGTCGAGGGCGTCTTCGGACTCGGGGAGGCGGAAGATGATGCCGTCGTCGGACCACATGATCTCGACGTCGGTGGCGCCGGCCGCCTCGAGGCGGCCACGGATGGCCATGCCCCACGGGGCGTGCACCCGGGCACCGAACGGCGTCAGCACGCAGATGCGCCAGTCGCCGATCTCGTCGCGGAATCGCTCGACCACGATCGTCCGGTCGTCGGGGACGACACCGGTCGCCTCCGCCTGCTCCTCCAAGAACGCGAGCAGGTTGGTGGCGGCACGCTCGTCGAGGTGGTGGCGTTCGCCGAGGGTCACCAACGCCTCGGCAGGCGGGACCGAACGGATCGTACGGGTGAACTCACCGATCGCACGGCCGAGCTCGATCGGCCGACCAGGGCCGTCACCGTGCCAGAACGGCATCTTGCCGGGGAGACCGGGCGCCGGGGTCACGATCACCCGCTCGAACGTGATGTCCTCGATGCGCCACGTCGTGGCGCCGAGCAGGAACGTCTCGCCGACCCGGCTCTCGTAGACCATCTCCTCGTCGAGCTCACCCACCCGCGCGCCGTCGGGGAGGAACACGCCGAACAGCCCACGGTCGGGGATGGTGCCGGCGTTGGTGACGGCGAGCCGCTGCGCACCGGCGCGGCCACGGATGACGTCGGCGGTACGGTCCCACACGATGCGGGGTCGCAGCTCGGCGAACTCGTCGGAGGGGTACCGACCGTCGAGGAGGTCGAGGGTCGCGGTGAGCAGGTCGGCCGAGAGCTCGCCGAACGGCGCCGAGGCCCGCACCGCAGCGCGCAGCTCCGGCAGCGTCCACTCGTCGAGCGCCGACATCGCGACGATGTGCTGGGCCAACACGTCGAGTGGGTTGCGGATGAAGCGGGTCGTCTCGATCTCGCCGGCGTCCATCCGCTGCACGACGACGGCGGTCTCGACCAGGTCGGCGCGGTGCTTCGGGAAGAACCGACCCCGACTCTCGGCGCCCACCTGATGGCCGGCGCGACCCACGCGCTGCAACCCACTGGCGACCGAGCCGGGCGACTCGACCTGGATGACCAGGTCGACCGCGCCCATGTCGATGCCGAGTTCGAGCGAGCTCGTGGCCACGAGGCCCCGCAGGCGACCCGACTTGAGATCGTCCTCGATCACGAGCCGCTGTTCGCGGCTGAGCGAACCGTGGTGGGCGCGGACGAGTTCACCTCCCGCCGGTGGGCTGCCGACGTTCTCTGCGCCCCGCGAGGGTTGCTCGTCGGCCAGCTCGTTGAGCCGGCTCGACAGACGCTCGGCCAGCCGGCGGGCGTTGGCGAAGATGATGGTCGAGCGGTGCTCGAGGATCAGTTCGAGCAGGCGGGGGTGCATGGCGGGCCAGATGCTGCGCCGCACCGGCCCGGCAGACGTGGGGCCGCTCGGCAGGTCACCACCGGACTCGTCGATGATCTCGCCGAGTGCCCCCATGTCGTCCACGGGAACGATGACCTGAATGTCGAGGGGCTTGCGGACGCCGGCGTCGACGATCGTCACCGGCCGGGGGCCGACCACGTCGCCCGAGCGCGGATCGACCACGTTGCCGCCGAGGAAGTGTGCGATCTCGCTGAGCGGCCGTTGTGTGGCGGACAGCCCGATGCGTTGGGGTGACCGGTCGGCGACCACGTCGAGGCGCTCGAGGCTGACCGCCAGGTGCGCCCCGCGCTTGGTGGCGGCCACGGCGTGGATCTCGTCGATGATCACCGTGGTGACGGAACGCAGCGTCTCACGCGCCGCGCTCGTGAGCATGAGGTACAGCGACTCGGGGGTCGTGATCAGGATGTCGGGGGGATGGGCGACGAGGCGGCGACGATCCTGCGCCGAGGTGTCGCCCGAGCGGACCCCGACGGTCGGTTCGCGGAACGGCACGGGTGGGGCGTCACCCGACGACGGATCCGTCGCCAACCGCTGGGCGGCGAGCATCGACCCCCGGATCGGTGCACGCAGGTTCTTCTCGACGTCGACGGCGAGTGCCCGCAACGGTGAGATGTACAAGACGGTGGTGGACTCGACCACGTTGCCCTTCTCGTCGAGCCGGATCGGGGCGGTCGCGAGCGCGTCGATCGCCGACAGGAACGCGGCGAGGGTCTTGCCCGAGCCCGTCGGCGCGCACAACAGGACGTGCGAGCCGGAGGCGATCGCCGGCCACGCCTCGGCCTGGGCCCGCGTGGCCTCGCCGAACGTCGTGCGGAACCATGCCGCCGTCGGTTCGCTGAAACCTGCCTCGTCCAGGCCGGGGGTCGCCATGGGCGCAGGCTACCCAGGGCCGGTGACAGTGAGCCCTGCCGGCGACCTCGGGGTCGCCCGGCCACGTACAATCCCGCCATGGCAGTCCCCACCACGTCCAAGTCGCACAAGTCCGGGGAGTTCCACCCGGCGTTCGAGGAGTACTGCGAAGCGATCTTCGAATTGCAGGAAGACGCGGTCAACGTCATCCAGGCGCGCATCGCCGACCGTCTCGAGATCTCCCGCCCCGCCGTGTCGGAGATGATCCGCCGCATGGCCGCCGAAGGGCTGATCACCGTCGACGAGACCATCAAGCTCACACCGGCGGGCCAGTCGCTCGCCGAGGCCGTCGTCCGCCGTCACCGCCTGGCCGAGCGACTGCTCACCGACGTGTTGGGCCTCTCGTGGTCGACCGCTCACGCCGAGGCGGGCAAGTGGGAACACGTCATCAGCGCCGAGGTCGAGGCGGCACTGGCCCGGGTGCTCGGCGAACCCACCACCTGCCCCCACGGCAACCCGATCCCCGGTTCCGACTACGAGGCACCCGACACCGTTGCGCTGAGCCGGTTGCCCCGTGGCGCCGAGTTCACGGTGAGTCGCATCCCCGAAGAGCTCGAGTTCGCCGACGGCATGCTCGACTTCCTCGAGGACAACCTGCTGCGTCCGGGGTTCGAGGGCGTCGTCGACGAGCTGGTCCCCTCCGGGGAACGGATCGTCACCATCGACGGCCAGACCGTCACCATCGGTCAGTTCGCGAGCGAGCGCATCCTCGTGAGCGTCGCGTGAGCGCCCACGAGGACGGCACGCCCGTCGTCGTCGCCACCGGAGCGGGCTCGCTCCGCGGCCGCTGGCAGGACGGGGTTGCTCGCTTTGCCGGGGTGCCGTACGCAGCACCACCCGTCGGCGATCTCAGGTTCCGTGCGCCGGCGCCGGTCGACCCCTGGACCGGCGAGCGGTCGGCCGAGGCGTTCGGCCCGATCTGTCCCCAGAACCCGTCGATGATGGACGCCCTGTTCGGCGGCGATTCCGAACGGTGGGACGAGGACTGCCTGTACCTCAACGTCTGGACACCCGACCCCGAGGCCGCCGCCACCGGCCCGCTGCCGGTCATGGTGTGGATCCACGGTGGCGGGTTCGAGATGGGTTCGGGTTCGTCACCGCTCTACGACGGCACCCACTTCGCCAGCTCCGGCGTGGTGCTCGTCTCGCTCAACTACCGACTCGG